>CAMQVM010000155.1 GCA_947038135.1 uncultured Rikenellaceae bacterium | reverse complement strand
GTGAAAAGCCCGAACGAGCAATAATATTTACCCGCTCACGCAATATGGCTGATAGGGTAGTGCAGGCTCTCTGTGAAAATGGTATTGTTGCTGAGTCTTTTCATAGCGATCGTTCGCAGGCTGCTCGTGAGCATATATTGGCAAGGTTTAAAAGTGGTGAAACGCCAATAGTTGTAGCTACCGATGTTATGGCTCGTGGCATAGATGTTGATAATGTAGATTATGTAATAAATTATGGTTTGCCACAAACTCCTGAGTTATATATTCATCGTATAGGGCGAACAGGAAGAGCAGGCAAAGCGGGGAGGGCTGTATCTATGTGTGAACCAGATGATTATGAGTTGCTTGGTGCTATACAAAAAATGATGCGTAAGTCTATTACAGAGGTTGCTAATCACCCTTATTATACTCAAGAGGTTACAAAGTTGCTTTCTGGGTTTTATAGATCTGCAAAATCAGATAATAAGGTGAAATCAAAATTAAGGGCTAAATGAGACATAAGAGATATTTGAGTATACTACGATATTAGGGTTGTTATACTATTATCACTATCTGTCAAAAATATATTAAAAATTACTGTATAACTACAAAATATAGCATTGTTGTTAGTAATAACCATTTATTATCGCTACCTTTGTGTCAATATATAACTTTATTTATTAATAAACATATTATTATGAAAACGAACATTTATATTCTACTTTTCGCATTTTTGGCAGTCGCTTGTGAGGACTCGCCAGATACTTTTCGCCACCTTTCTAAAGGTAGAGCATACGAGGTGGTAGTAGTAGCAACAGACAGTATGCAGAAGTCTGCACCTTACGACACCTTGCGTGCGGTATTGGGTAAAGAGGTTGAAATGATAAATCAATCAGAGCCTATATATGATGTTGTCACCACAGTGCCATCTAACTTCAAGCATATATTGATGCAGCACCGTAATGTTATAATCATGGAAGCAGGTCATCAGTATGACTCTACCTCTATCACTATCGAGTACGACACCTACTCAAGACCACAGGTCATTATGAGATTTACCTCTCCATCAAGTGACAGTCTAGCTAGTTTTATATCGAAGCATCAAGGCAAGATTATTACTGTTCTTGATAATGCGGAGCGCAAAAGACTTATGAATGGTCTTGCTAAGCAAACTGCCGATAATATTAACGATACAATTAAGAGTATGTTTGATGTATCTATGAAGATACCTAGAGGTTATACTATCCGTGATCAGAAAGATAATTTTTTGTGGGTATCTAATGAAACGCCTACCACTAGTCAGGGTATTTTCATGTACACCTATTTTTATGATTCAGATGTAGTTTTTACACAAAAGTATGCTATAAGTATGCGTAACACTTTTGCTTCAATGATACCTGGAGCGCTTGATAGCAGCTACATGGCTACATCAGAAGTGTTTCCGCCACTTGTTAGTCGTTCAATTATTGATTCGGTACAGTGGATTGTACAGCGTGGTTTTTGGGATGTTCATAATGATTTTATGGGTGGTCCTTTTGTAAGTTTCTCTACGCTTGATGTGCCACGCAATCGTATTATTGTTATCGATACTTACGTATATTCTCCACTAGCTCATAAAAGAAAGCGTAACTTGCTGCGTAACCTTGAGGCAATTGCTTTCACTGCAAAGATCGATAATGAGTAATAGTATAAAATTTGTGATGTTCTATTGCAGTTAACTTATAATTGTCTTTTAGAAATTTCATGATTTGTAAAATTAAAAGCAAACACCTCGAAATATAATTCATTTCGAGGTGTTTACTTTTTTGTCAATACACAAATGCGGTAATGTAGTTTTGCTTATCTTTTACAAATGCAAAGTGTGCTTAAGGTATAGCTTTATCATGAATTAATCTACTGCTACAGTGTCTTTATGGCGATAAATGCTCCAGTTTCCCTCGTAATCTTCTGTAAGGGCTGTTAGGCTTTCAACCCAATCTCCTGAATTTAAGTATAATATTCCATTGATATCTCTTATTTCTGCTTGGTGAATATGCCCAGCTATTACTCCGTGGCTGTCATTATTTCGAGCAATCATCTCTATCTTCTCATCAAATTTGCTGAACGAAGATACAAAATTCTTAACACTATCTTTTACGGCTTTAGATATCGAAAAATACTCTTTGCCATGTCTTCTGCGATAGTCGTTATAGTATCTGTTTATCTGTAAAAGCAGTGAGTAAATTTTATCGCCTACCTTACTCATCCATCTCACCTTAGAGGTGACATTATCAAATAGGTCACCATGAAATATATAATATCTCTTACCAAAGCTTTCGTAGATATAGTTCTTTACGATAGAAAAGTTATCATATATAAAGGGTGTTACATTATCAAGAAAATCATCGTGGTTACCACGAAGATATACTATTTTAGTTCCTCGGGCTTGAATGTCTAGCATAAGTGTTAAAAAGTCGTTGTAGCTTTGTCTCCATTGTTTGCGATTTCTTACTAGGTGCCACCCATCAAATATATCTCCGTTAAGAAACAGCACTTCACAGCGGCACTTACGTAGAAATTCAGTAGCTTCCTCTACGTGCGACCATTTAGAGCCAATGTGTATGTCAGATATTACTATTGATTTATAATTATTCATTATTTTTGTTTTAATATATGCTAGATATCATCTCTTTAAGTTGCTTTTATGAAATACCTAGTTTACAAATTTAATAAAAACATTTCTAAGTCCAAAATAAAAAAGAATATATATCATTAATAATATCATTTGACCATATATTTTGCTATTGTATGGCAGGTCTGTAATAGCATAATTATTGCCCCGCTGAGTTTTAGGGTGAGTGTAGTTGTTTAATTTTAATATGCTAGTTTTTCAGAGAGTTTATTGTCGGGTTTAACAAAAATACAATACAATATACTAGTTTTGTGTATTTATTATTTGTATTAGCAAAATATTTAGTATCTTTGTCCTCAGTGAACACTATATAAGTATATTAATCTTATGTTGTGTCTTGTGTATTAATATGCTTTAGGTTGTACAATGGTCTGTAAGCACTAAAAGACAATTCATATTAAGTATATGCTTGTTTTGTCATAATGTAATCAAATAATTCTTTGTTGCTTATGATTTAGGTTTAACAGAGGTGTTTGGATTCTTAATTAAGCAAAATAGACTTCTTTTACTAATAAATTGCATTTTTGTTTATAAAAAGCATGATATTTGTAATAGTTTATAAAATTAAAATAATAAAAATGAGTAAAATAATTGTTGTAGATGATACAAGAGCGATCAGAAATGTTCTTAAAGAATTGCTAGATTTAAATGGTCATGATGTAGACGTTGCTAGTAGTGCTGAAGAGGGGTTGGTGTTGATTAGAGAAAATAGCTACGATTTAGTTATTTCAGATATAATGCTTACAGGCATTAGTGGTATAGAGCTTTTACGCATAGTTAAACAGGAGTTGCCTGAGCTACCATTTATAATCATTTCTGGTCATGCAAGTGTCAGCGTAGCAGTAGATGTTATCAAAGAGGGTGCTGTTCATGTTTTAGAGAAGCCTTTGGATATGAATATGTTGCTTACTCAGATAAAATTCGCACTTGATAACAAAGTTACAGCAGTTGCAAATGAAGCAGTAAGGAAGCCACAAAGACAACCAAAGGTTAAAATTGGTGAAGATAGTGGTAGTCCTATGATTGGCGAGTGCAAAAATATGTTGAGGATAAAAGATATGATAAATGTCACCTCACTATCTAATGCTAGAGTGCTTATTTTGGGTGCAAATGGAACAGGTAAAGAGCTCGTTGCACGTGAAATACACAGGCTTAGCAATAGGGCTAACAAAGCATTTGTAGAGATCAACTGTGCGGCTATACCGTCAGAGCTTATAGAGAGTGAACTGTTTGGGCATGAAAAGGGCTCTTTTACTGGTGCGTATAAGCAAAAGAAGGGTAAGTTTGAGCTTGCAGACAAGGGTACTATATTTCTTGATGAGATTGGTGATATGAGTCTTTCGGCTCAATCTAAGGTGTTGCGTGCTCTTCAAGAGAATAGAATTACCCATGTTGGAGGAGATAAAGATATTGAGGTAGATGTAAAAGTTGTGGCTGCTACAAATAAAAATCTCGTAAAAGAGATTGAGGCAGGTAGGTTTAGAGAGGATCTTTATCATCGTCTTAGTGTTGTTATTATTCGTGTGCCTTCGCTTAATGATAGGGTCGAGGATATTCCACTGTTAGCGAAATTTTTCCTTAAGAAACTTTGTACGTCATACGGCATAGGCTTGAAAACTTTTAGTGATGATGCTATGAAGATGTTAATGAGTCATAACTGGAGCGGCAATGTTCGTGAGCTGAGCAATATTGTTGAGCGTTTGGTGGTTTTTAGTGGCGATGAAATCAATATTAATGATATCAGAACTTATGTTGATGAGGAGTATGATAGGCTTGGGTAACATCTCTGCTTGGTTGCAGCTTAATCATTAAAGCATTACGATATTACAACAGATAAAAAAGGGCACTCTGAAAACAAAATTCAGAGTGCCCTTTTTTGTGTCTGGTACCTTGCAGTACAAATCACTATGTATATGGCGGTTTTGTCAATTATCAATATATTGTAAAGTTAATTAATTTTGTTAACTTTACATAAATAGGGAGATTCGCAAAACCTTAAATATACTTATTTCAATTATTTAGGTATGGTTTTTATTAATAAATCACCCCAAAAACAGAACATATAGCTATTTTTTGGGGTAATACAATTTTTATTTACGCTTTTTAAAAAAAAGCG
>CAMQVM010000154.1 GCA_947038135.1 uncultured Rikenellaceae bacterium | reverse complement strand
TATAAATATATAACTTGCTGCCGTGCCACGTATCAGCCTAAAAAGCTGATAGAGAAGTGTTGCCACCAGTAGAATATCTACTACATCGAGAAATTTAAGTGCAAAAATATCCATTATTACATATTATATTATCTTTTCAATAATTCGCACGGTATCAACTGCCGCACGAGTATCGTGCACCCTTAATATATTAGCACCTTTATATATAAGTGCGCTATTAAGAGCTACTGTGCCGCTGAGTGACTCTTGTGGGGTGACCCCCAAGGTGCGCCAAATCATACTTTTACGTGAGACTCCAGCTAACAAAGGCTTGTCGAATATTTTAAAGCGTTCGAACTCGCTTACAAGATCAAAATTTTGTTTTAGCTGCTTGCCAAACCCAAAGCCTACATCTACAACAAAATCGTTAACCCCTTTAGATGTTGCATAGTTAATCTTATCGTAAAAAAACTCAATAACCTGCTCAACAACGCTACGTTCACTATTGCACTCTTTGTAGTGCATAGCTATATATGGAAGAGAGTTATGAGCTACAAAATCTATCATATCACCCTTATACTCACCCGCATATATATCATTAATGATAACCTCACCCCAAATTTCGAGTGCTCGCTCAGCCACTGCTCTACGATAGGTATCGATAGATATTATAGCACCTTCAAAGTTGTCTTTCAAAACCCGCAAAGCCCACTCTACCTGCTTTATCTCCTCACTCTCTTCAACACGAACAGCGCCAGGACGAGTAGAACAAGCGCCAATATCTATGATAGTAGCACCCTCAGCGATCTGCTTCTCTACATTTGAAATAAGGTGCTGCTCTTTAAGATTAGCACCTCCATCATAAAAGGAGTCGGTGGTGACATTTATAATAGCCATCACCACCCTCTCACTTAAATCAACAACTTTTCCTTTGTAAACCATCGCTACAAATCAACAGTTATACCATACTGTAATATACCAATACGGCGGCTATCAACCAACTCAGATGCTATATATAACTTACACTCTGCAATATCAGCTACTCTATATTTTTTAGCATCTTTAGCTACCTTTTCATTTGTAGCTTTTGTTTTTACATTTCCTTCAGGGGTGACAGTTAAAACTATCGGGTCACCTGCGATATCAGACATATCAACAACACCATTTTGCATAGAGAAACGAGCTAGTATGTAGCTAGCCTTTCCTACCTCAGGCATAACCTCATAGTTATAGCTTTTATATGTAACAGTTGTTTTACCGATAAACAAAGAGATATACTCTGCCTCAAGGCGTGACATCTCTTCAATAGCTGCCTCTAAGCCTGCACCAAAAACATTCTCTCCAAGCTCACCAGTAATAAGGTCAAAACGACGCTTACGAAGAGTAAAGATTGTTTCAGCCGCACTTGCTGCCATCTGCTCTAAGCTCTTTTCACGAGTAACAACACCCCCAGCAGGTAACGACGCTTTATATACGATTGGGTCGATACCCATATCAGTAAACTGCATTGTTTCGCTTAGGTTGATTTTCACACCTCCTTTTGCGTTAGGCACTCTATTTTCTGGACTAAATGCGCTCATATTTTGCTCTTTAGGAGCGTTAAAAACGTATATACCAGATAGGTCTGCTTCTTGAAAACCTTCGATATTTGACGATACAACACTGCTTGTGCTGCTATCGTTTAGTGGTGCTGTAACACCTAAATACTGCTGTGCGAACTTTGCGTAAGGACCTTTGTTGATAAATTTAGTCTCGACGGTAAAGGTTGTAGTAATAGATGTTTTTGGTAGCACATACGACTGCTTAACTATTGCGTTAGATTGTGCAAAGGTATCAGATGCTGACGTTGCAGCGACAAAAAATAGTGCTGAATAAAAAACTTTTTTCATGTTTTCTTCTTATTATATTAATAAATGTAATTAACACTTCAAATAAAACCATAAAAAAGGTGATATTAGGTGGTAAATGAGTGATAAATTACTTGGTAATTCTGTTAACTATCAACCGCTTAACATCAACTTGTGTCAGCGATTATGCTACACAAAATAGATGTAAGCATATCTGTAAAAGTAATGAATTGTTTTTAATTTGCCAAACATATTTTTTTCATTGACTGAAATTTGCTTTTATAGCATTTAATTTACCCTTCATTACTGATCATAAATATATATAAGCACACAAATAACACTCCACATACCAATAAATAAAACTGATTAACGATTGCTAGCGAAAGACCTAAAGCCAACACAAAACCTCGTTATGGCTGAGCTGTTACAACATTTACTGAACAGCAACCTTTGGCATTATCTCTTTAAATGAGTAATTGATCTGATCCATTTTGGGTGCGTACTTATCTCGCCTATCGCTTAATGTCCACGACATAACTTGATAATAGCTATCAACTCCCTCGTAAGTTGCAATTGAGTAATATACTTTTAAGTCATTGACATAATCTTCAAAGCTTACTAGCTTTGCAGGTATATTATTGATAACCGTATCTGTTGACTGAAACTTGCTAAGGCTAGTATAATCTTCACTAAAAGACTCAAGAATTAGTTTACAATATCCATTAACATTATTTTCATACTCACCAGTTTCTGCTAACATCTTCATGATTTCATCAGCCTCATTTCGTGGTTCATCAATAGCTATAACGTAAAATTCTTTGAATAGGTGCTGATATTGCAACGAAGCATCGTCATTAAGAGTGCTTGCTTCACTCAAAAAGGCTGGTATAGAAAGTGAATATTTATTTTCGACCGTTACCAACTGCACTTCATCGCTTTCAGAGCAAGATGAGAAAATCACTGCGCTCAATAATGCTAAAGATATTAAGATTTTTGTTTTCATATTTTAAATAATAATAATTATTTGTCGACAAATTCACTCTTGTTTATCGCTACAATGTTAACAATAAAATCATTACCATACAAATAAAATTATTTAACACAACTTTTATTACCAACTATACTTAAATAATAGTAAAAACCAACGACTAAACTACATGAATCAGACACTAATAATATTGCGTAATTAAAAAAAGCATAAGTGAATGAGGTAGCTAGCAAATTGTTAAAATACAAATAATTAAGAGTTAGAATGTAAAGATTATACTTTAGTATATAATTAATTCTTAAATATTTAAATAATGCAGATGCTAACTAGCTCATCTGCAATATAGGTTATTAATTGACGAAAAAGAGTGCTGCAAAAACGTACTGTTATTTTACTTTGAATGGTAAAATTTCATACAATCAAGCATAAAAAGCATTTACCTTGATTATATAATAATACAACCAAGGTAAATGCTTTATAATAAACAGACTAAAACCTGTAAAGAAAACGCAGAATCATTAAAGCCTTTTGCGCAATTCCTCACCTTCAGCTTCAAACCCAGGCTTACCCAAAAGAGCAAACATATTCTTTTTGTAAGCCTCAACTCCTGGTTGATCGAAAGGGTTTACATCAAGTGCATAACAGCAAATACCACAAGCCTTTTCAAAGAAATACAGAAGAGCACCAATTGAACGAGCATTAATACTCTCAAGAGAGATAGAGATATTTGGAACACCACCATCAACATGGGCTAACATAGTACCAGCCTCTGCATTGTGATTTACATCTGTAAGGCTTCTTCCTGCAAGAAAGTTAAGACCATCAAGATTATCTTCATTGGCAGGTATAGCAAACTTGTTATTAGGCTTCTCAATATGTAATACTGTTTCAAAAAGTGTTCTTTCGCCATCTTGAATATATTGACCCATAGAGTGAAGATCAGCAGTAAGGTTTACGCTTGCAGGAAATATTCCCTTGCCATCTTTACCTTCGCTTTCACCATAAAGCTGCTTCCACCACTCAGCAATATATTGTAACTTAGGCTCATAAGAGGCTAAAATTTCAATTTTCTTGCCACTATTATATAGTGCAAACCTTGTCGCTGCATATTGAGCTGCTATATTATCTTCAAACTTTACATCAGCACCTGTCTGCTGCTCCATTTCGGTAGCACCTGCAACAAACTCAGATATATCAACACCTGCAACTGCCAAAGGCAAAAGACCAACTGGTGTAAGAACCGAAAAACGACCTCCGATATTATCAGCTATTACAAATGTTTTGTAACCCTCGCCATTAGCTAGTGTACGAAGAGCACCACGCTCACCATCAGTAACCGCCACAATACGTGTTGCAGCCTCAGCTTTACCATATTTTTTCTCTATGATATCTTTTATAACCCTAAAAGCAATAGCAGGTTCGGTCGTAGTACCCGACTTAGAGATAACAACAGTAGCAATATCTCTATCTTGTATAAGTTCAACAAGCTCATGCATATAGTCTTCACTAATGTTTTGACCTGCAAAAAGCACGATAGGATCTTTTCGATCTTTAACGAGCAAATTGAAGTTATTTGACAGAGCATCAAGCACCGATTTAGCTCCTAAGTAAGAGCCACCAATACCTATAACAATAACAATTTCAGCCTTTGAACGCAATACCTCGGCAGAGGCTTTGATCTCTTCAATTAATGCTGGAGTAATAGATGATGGAAGGTCTACCCATCCTAAAAAATCATTTCCTTTACCCTCGCCGCTATGAAGCAGTGTATTACAGCTCTCTATTTTAGATTTTAAAGAGTTGATATGGCTTTCAGATACAAAATCGTGTACCTTAGATGCCGAAAACTTTAACAATGACATACTTTTATTTTTTATAATAATTTATTTGATAATCGTTTAAATTCACCCTTTACAGAGTTTCTTTTATATAATATTTTATATACCGACTCTGCAATAGGCAGGTCTATACCTTTTTGCTTACATATAT
>CAMQVM010000153.1 GCA_947038135.1 uncultured Rikenellaceae bacterium | reverse complement strand
CTTGGTGGCTCCCTTCGGGAGCTGGCTAATTCACAAAACCGAGGTTTTGCGAATTTCCCTATATAATTTCAAGAAATAGGTAACAACAAAAAGCTACTTGATATATCAATAATCAAATAGCTTTTTTTTGTTGCATATTCTATATAAGAGAGTAAGAGTATATCAACTCTAAGACTACTTGTCAGAGCTAAACTCATACCCTAAACGCTTTCCTGTAGGTATTTTAGAGTTTTCTATCTTGGTGTTCATCTGTTCTACCTCTACCTTCTTTACACTGTCGTAGGCAGGAACAAGAAGATCAAAATTAATAGAGTATTGTATAGAGTTTTCTATTATACTAAGAATCTGAGACCTATCTATAATATTGTTTGCAAAGGTATTATAGTTGTAAGTGTCTTGTCTTTTTCCCTCTACGAAAAAGTGGTTGTCGTGGTTGATGAATATTCTTCCAATAAGGTAGCCCTCATCACTCGAACGGTTGTATTTAAAAGAGTCGGCAAGAAAGTTATAGATATTGATAATTCCGCAGTAGCTATTTCGGTTATCTTGCTTTATATACTCTGTGTTATGTATAGGGTGCTCTCTGCTAAATTCAAATATATTAGAGTGCATAGAGAATATAAGCATATCTGTAGCAATATGTATTTGAGCCTCAAATTTACCTCTATCTCTATACTCAACCTTTGTAAGGCGAGGATTTGATAGTTGATCATTTATATCTCCACTCATCTCATGCAGTACATCTTTGAGTGTTTCAAAAACCTCTGTTGTGGTGTTAAATACCTTGAGTTTAAGTGTTGATTTAGTCTCTAGCAAGTTGATAATTTCTTGCTGCCTGCTAATGTCGTCCATTATTTAAAATATTAAAAATTGTTTTGTTCTTAGTACCATCTTTTGACCTGGTTTAATAATATAGTCTGTATCGTATAGGTTCATACTAGCTAGTTTATCTATGCGGATGCCATACTTTTGTGAGATATAGTGTAGTGTCTCACCTTTTGCTACTCTATGGAAATCATAACCATTTGATGCCTTTGATCTCTTCTTAGAGATATAGATGATGCTGCCCGCTGTTACTGATGTAGGTGCGCCATCTAGCTCATTATATTTTACAAGTTTCTTTATAGATTTTTTCGTGCGGTTAGATATCGAACTAAAACTGTCTCCCTCTTCTGCTATTATGAAATCGGTGTTGTTGTTAATATATACAGCTGTTGAAAGCTTTGTGTCTTTGAAGTTATAATCATTTGCTACTGCCTTTACCCCTGAATATACATCTTCTGAAAATATAGATACCTCTTTTTCCTCCTCTTCAATATCCTCTTGGTAGCTGTTATCAACCACTGGTGCAGGTTTACTGCCACTGTTGTCTGCTAGTCCTAACACCTGCTCGTCAAGCTCGTATAGTTTATGCTCTTCGATAGTGTTTATAAGCATGGTAGGGTAGTTTGGGTTTGTAGCATAGCCAGCCGACTTTAAGCCATGAGCCCAACCTCTATAATCTGTTTTGTCAAGATCGAATAGAGAGCTATATCTATCACGGGTAGTTAAAAAAAGGCTATGGTCCATGTATGAATCGTACACCGAATCATATTTTCTAAAACACTCTCCTTTGGCATCATCATCATGACTAACTCTATCACCTGTCCACTCAGGCTTGCATTTAATACCAAAATGGTTGTTTGATTTGTACGATAAAGGGCTATTACCTGACCCTGATTCATTGATTGCCTGTGCCATAATGATACTAGCAGGGATGCCAGAGGTGCTCATATTCTTCATAGCTATATCTTTATATAGCATTATATATGAACTGGTGGTCATCTTTGGCTGAGCGTAAATGATAGATGGAAATATGATTGTTAATGCGATGAAAAGTAATTTTTTCATGTGATTTAGTTTTTCAGAATAAATAAAGTAAGTAAATAAAAAAAGGCGAGAGAATATCCCGCCTGATTTTAACAATAATAGTGATTATTGTTCTTTCTTATCGTAGTGTGATTTGTAGCGGGTTATAAACTTATCAACTCGTCCCGCAGTATCAACTAGCTTCATCTTTCCTGTGTAAAAAGGATGCGATGAGCTTGAAATCTCAACTTTGTAAACTGGATAGGTTTCGCCATTCACTTCGATTGTTTCCTTTGTCTGAACAGCGGACCTGCACAAAAACACCTCCTCATTTGACATGTCTTTGAATGCCACAATGCGATAATTTTCTGGATGAATACTTTTTTTCATGTGTGTTTTTATTTATAATTATACAGCGGCAAAGATATACATAATTTTCTAATAAATACACTTTTTTATAATTTTTTTTATAATAATATTTGAGTCACTGCTATTTGTCACTAAATCACCACTGGGAATATCGGGTGCTTTTACACCTGTAACATTAGCCCCATGCCTCATGTCTTTGAGTGATATAGGTGAGATAAATATTAGTGCCTCATCATATAAATCATTGTTTATAAACATATTGAGTATTTTACTACCCCCCTCTACAATTAAAGATGTTATGTTTTTATTGTATAATGAAACCATTAAATTTTGCATAAATTCATGCTCTGTATCACCCTTGATTTTGATGTGATTATTATCTTCTTTTTTTATGTTTATTATGTAGGTTTGAGCTTTATTGTCGAAAATATTATATTTTTCTCCTAATTTCAGCTCTCGGTCTATCACTAATCGTATAGGATTTTTACCACTCCAATGGCTAATTGTTAATGAAGGGTTGTCTCTTTTTACTGTATTTGAACCTACAAGTATAGCACTTTCGTTAGCACGTAACTTATGCACCATATATTTACATTGGCTACTTGTAAGCCAATTCATAGGGCTGTCACTATCTCGGTCGTTATCAAGGTAACCGTCGCTACTTTGTGCCCATTTAAGGATTATATAGGGGCGTTTATTGCCATGAAAGCAGAAGAATCTACGATTTAGTATCTTCGATTCACGCTCTAAAACCCCCACTGTAACATCTACACCAGCATCACGGAGCTTTTTTATGCCAGCACCATTTACCTCTGCATAGCTGTCTTGGCACCCTATAACCACACGTTTGATGTTGTGTTTGATAATTAGGTCGCTGCATGGTGGCGTTTTGCCAAAGTGTGAGCACGGCTCTAAGTTTACATATAAAGTAGACTCTTGAAGTAGCTTTTTATCAAGCTCTTTAACACCGTTTATAGCGTTTACCTCAGCGTGAGGAGCTCCATATTGGTGGTGGTATCCCTCTGATATAATATTGTTGTTGTGGACAATAACACTACCTACCATAGGATTAGTTCCTGTATCTCCTTTTGCTAGTGACGCTAGTTCTAGCGCACGACGCATATATATATTATCGCTCATGATATATTATCTTTTTTTACAAAAGTAGGTAAAATATAAATAATATATTAACTTAGCATGAAAATAATACAAAAAAAAAGTGTAAATGACTATTATAGAGGTAAAAAGGTATTGTAGCTCATATTTAAGTGCGGTGTTTGATGTAGGTGAACTGCATAGTGTAGTATATAGGTTGATGGAAGGTCTGTATGGTGTAACACGTCGTGATCTGCTTCTTGATGAAGATCGAGAGATATCGGTTGATATGGAACTTCTTGATGTAGCTATTGAAAGGCTTACTAACGGTGAACCATTGCAATATGTGTTAGGGGTTGGATATTTTAGGGGAAATGATTTTAAGGTAACCTCTAGTGTGCTGATACCACGTCCTGAAACTGAGGAGTTGGTAAATCTTATTATTGCACAAAATAGCGACCTTGAGATGTTATCTATATTAGATATAGGTACTGGTAGTGGAGCTATTGCTATATCGTTGGCAGAAGAGCTTAGGTCCGAAGTTACAGCGTGGGATATAAGCGAAGAGGCATTGAAAGTAGCGCAATATAATGCTCAAAAAATCGGTGTTGAGAGTGTTGAATTTGAGTTAAAAGATGTGTTGTCGTGTGGGTCTATCGAACAAAAGTATGATATCATTGTAAGCAACCCACCTTATGTAACTATCTCTGAAAAAGCACTTATGCAGAGTAATGTCTTAGATTTTGAACCACATCTTGCACTGTTTGTTGATGATGATAATCCGCTTATCTTCTACAAAAAAATTACCTGCTTAGCTCAGCAAGGGTTGCGCATAAGAGGTAAGTTGTATTTTGAGGTTAATGAAATGTTTGGTGAAGAGGTTGCTGATCTGCTTAGGGGTGGCGGCTTCACTGATGTGGTAGTAATAGATGATTTTAGAGATAAAGCTCGTATAGTAACTGGTGTATATGTGGGATAAAAAAGATGTGAAAGATGTAAAGGAGAGGGTAAAGAGGGTAGTAACGCCTGAAAATGCTCTTCAAAAGTTGATGGTGATATGCTCAAAGAGTGAAAAATCGTCGTGCGATGCCATAAGGCTTATGCAGAAGTGGGAGGTAGATAAATCTAAAATGAAAGCAGTAATTGAAACCCTTAAGCGAGATCGTTATATTGATGATAAACGTTATATTGAGATGTATGTTCGTGATAAAGTGAGATTTAGCTCTTGGGGAGGACGTAAAATTATCGACACCTTAGTTATGAAGGGGCTTGACAGGTCGCTAGTGGCGCAGGCTGTTGATGAGCAGGTTACATCTACCGACTCAAAAGAGAAACTCTCTTTAGCTATGAAAAAAAGGTATGAGCAGATACGTTTGAAAGAGACAGATGCCTATAAACTTCGTGATAAGCTCTTTCGTTTTGCTGCTTCACGAGGGTTTGATTTTGATGATATTCGTGTGGTGATAGATAAAATTGTTGGGGTTAGCGATGATGATTATTA
>CAMQVM010000152.1 GCA_947038135.1 uncultured Rikenellaceae bacterium | reverse complement strand
CAGGTGGGCTGCTGTATTTAATTTTGAAGAGCTAAAATATTACAAAGAGCATAAATACGAAGAACACATTGAGTTAATTGGGGTAATATACCCATTTATAAAAATAATGCCTGCTGATATGGCATTACGTTTTATAGATATAATACCAAATATAAATTTGATACGGTCGAGCATTGTGCAAACACAGCAGGCGTTCTCATTTATATTCAGCATACCAATAACTATTTCGCCTTGTTATAATTCTAGAGAAGTAAAGGTTAAAAAAAGGCATCGATTAAAACACACCACACTAGGCATAAATGCTATTTTGGTTGGAAAATATCGTGACAGCAACGCATCATACGTATTAACAGTCACCCCATCTAAAAAGACGTGCCTAAGCACTTTGCTAGATGGGGGTGAACTAAAAATAGTTTTAGATAAATTAATAGACCTGTTTTTTTGTGCTATGAGTTCGGTGAAAATAGAGATAGATATTGGCCATGACAGAGCAAAGGCACATTTAGGCGAGTTAGAGATGCAAGGATTATCATATTTAGGAATTAATACATATTTATAGACTTATGAAGGCAAAAAATTACAGACTAATAACAAAAAAAAGTTTTCAGTTCTCAATTGGAATGGTTCTATGCATTAGCTTAACCATTATCACATTTCTATCGTTTACATATACTGCACACTATGAGAGTCAAAAAATAAGTACTATGACTAAATCATATGATGACATGTATGCAAACCAGATATATTTAACCGAAAAAGCAGACTCACTGAGCAACTATATACAGATGCTTGGAGGAGATGACCATATTAATCAAATCACACTTCAGCGCATAGTTAGTGATCGTAAGATGCTACTTAATAGTGTTTTAGATGATGTTATTAACGAAAATGCAATACTTTACAAGAAATTATCTGGTCAAATAAATGAGTTTCTTAATACTAAAGAGCAAATTAGGCGATCTACTATTGAAGAGAACCTCGTAAGAGGTGATCTGCAACGATGCAACGAAGATAACAAAGAGGCTACACATAAATTAACAATAGGTTCTATATCATTAAATAATTAGATATGATACACTACGCAAAGCACAATAGGAATAAAACAGAACGCACTCAGGGGTTTATTTATGTATGCTCTATATTTATATTAATTGTGGGTTTAGGAATATATTATATGAGCTCACGCTACCATCTAAATCCGTATGAGAGCCCCAATAAATCGCTTATTATAACAAAAATGAATCAACAATCTAACTTTTTGGATAAGCAAGAAGATTATCAAATTTTATCAGACACTCTATTTTCTAAGATATCTAATTTTAAGCCTGGAGTAAATGCTTCATACGAGGAGAGTGATATCAAATTTATGATTAACGAACTATCTGAAGAGTGGGAGAATAATAGTTGGGACAAGAGAAATAAACTGTTCTTTCAGATGTCTGAGCTATACGAGATGTGGTTTAATGACAAAAAGAAATTGTGGGCTAAAACAGAGAATATCAGCATGTTTAAGAAAAACTTGGAAGAGAGTGAGTTGGGGCTACAAAAAAAGGAGGCTAAATTAAACGGTAAAACAAAATAATGGATAACTTTAGAATTAAACAGCTACTGGCAATTGTACTAAGTATAGCAGTAGTAACTTTCATATTGATATTTATGCTTAAAAGATGCACGCCTAACAGAAATATTATGGCAACTGCATATCCAGCGAATATAACAGTAGGTGAAATTGTCAGCTTTTCTGACTCTACAAGAAATGCCAAAATGTGGCTTTGGGAGTTTGGTGACGGAAAAAGATCTGACCAACAAGCTGTATCATATCAATTTAACGATCCTGGAAAATATAAGATTCGTCTAACAGTTGACGGTGATAATGAGCGATTTTTTGAGATCAAGGTACGAGACAAGGAGGATAATTCAAAGAATTTGATTATAAAAATAATTGCTCCTGATGTTGCTATGCAGGGCGAGAAGATTGTCTTTAATGGTGTAGGCTCTGCCGATCAGTGGCGCTGGGAGATGGGTGAAAATGGGATAATTGATGCTAGAGAAAAAAGCCCTATTTATTCATACAAAAAACCTGGTGATTATGTGGTGCTACTTACAACTGAAAACACACAATATCCAATTCGTCATAACATTAGAATTGAGCCTATCTACACCGAGGGCGACTCAACAGATGTTGCAGTTATCATTGGAAATGACATTCGTGATAGATTACAAAACATTGTTAATGGAAAACCATTTAATACAAACTTCAACTATGTAGTAACCAAATATTTCGGCGGAGACCAGAACACTCTTGTTGCTATTAATGGTGAAAAATATAATGATTTTTACTCTTATTGTCAAGGACTTAAACATATTGGGTTAAAAAAGGTGAATATCGAGACTGTTCTTGCTGAAATAGAGGATAATCAGACTGGATATGTTAAGCAAATAACGGTAATACAACGAAATAAAATACTACAAAATGACTAAATATATAATCACAGCGCTGCTTACAATTACACTGTACTCTTGTGGCTCAATAAATATGTTTACAAAATTTGAAAAGCTACCTCGTGAGCACTCAGAAAACTACCATAAAGCGAATATAAAAGCGAAGAAAGACCCAATACATAAAACTGCATGGATTGTCTACTCTACCCAACCTCAAGTTGCAACAATTGAGGCTGGAGGTCGCCTGAAAAGTAAAGACGTTACTTTTTTTCAGCCATTAATTGTTATTAATGACAAGGATAAGTATTTAGAGGTGATTAAGTATAATGCTGAAAATATTAAGAATAATAAATTTGTAGAGAAGGCTAAAGCTGAATATATAGGGTGGCTGCATAAAGATAATCTTTTACTCTCTCCAGTAGCTATAACAGACACGTATTCAGGCAAAAAAAGCAAACTGCTAACAGCCATAACAGATACCGCAATGTTTTTCACCCCTGAAGTATATTTTGTAAAGGCCGATTCCTTAAAAACATATTCAGAGCCAAGCTTGCAAAACACAATTGGTGTTGTAGGTCTTAATGAGATTGTTTATGCTGTAAAGATAAATTCTACATTCCAATCTGTTTTATTATTTAAAAGCATGATGATAGATGCAGAAAAATCTATTGAGCAGCAAATTGGATGGGTGCCATCGTCTACTGTAGCGAACATCGGTAAATCGCTTTTTGTGAATAGTAGTAGACACCAATCTGTTTGGAATCCTGCAACTATGAAATATACTCCAATTGTAGAGAGTAGATATACTGATAGTGTTATGTATTATAATAGTGGTACCGTATCACCTATTATAGACCGCAGCAAAAGAAAAGTTTATAATATAGACGGAGGAGCTATCACTTATAATGAGAGCTTAGAGATAAGAGAAAATCTTCATAACTTGAATATCCATTTTGCATTGGAAGGTGGGGTAAATATATCTAAACAGTACCCTCAAATCATCAACTCTATTCAAAACCTTAAAGAGCAGTTTCCTGCCACAGACAGCAGCTTTCGTTACAGTTTCGCAGCTACTATTGTGTCGAACAATGGTATAGTAACAATACCAAAAACTTCTAGCCATGACAAGCTGATGAAGCAATTACTTACATTAATACCACAAATGCAAGATAGTACAGCCTCGGAAACTGCATGGGTAGCTCTACAAGAGTGTATCACAAACATAGATGCACAACCTAACAGTCAAAATATAATAATCCACATTGGAGAGATTGGCAGTGAAGAGGAGGCTGCTCCTGAACACTTACATGCTATGTTGAGTGAGAATAATTGCAGGCTGTTTGGTTGGCAAGCATACGCTACTGAGGGGAACAGATACAATAACTATGTTCTGCAGCTAACCTCGATGATTGATATATACTCAGCATATCAAACTAAAGCAAAGCGTGCAATAATACTCTATGCAGAGCAGTTAAAAGGTGTTGGTCAATACAAAACAATAGGTCGAAATCACTATTTTCTTGACCCAGAACATAGCATCTCACATGGTAGTGTAATATTTCCTGACAATAACAAAACTTTGTCATACGAATTATTTGCCAGTAGCATAGACTCTCTTGTCGCTACTATAAAATCTGACATTACACTGCTTGACACTAGTTTCGATAAAGCATTTAATGCAATAGGTGATGATAGTGATTTTTACATAGGAAAAGTACGCAGTACTTACGCATTGAATGGCAAAGATACAATTCCTACAAAATCTTTTAAGGAGATGTATAAGAGTAAAAACCCTATTGCTTATATTCCATCTGTTGGGCTGGAAATAGAATTGGCTGATAGTTTAGTAGAATATCGACTTATGGTCTCAGATAGTGAGTTGAAAGAGATAAAAGAGTTTATAGGTATTTTATCAGAGAAAGAGGTAGATAGAAAAAGTAGTGCCGAAAGTGATAAAGATAAAAGTGGAAAGATATGCGAGTATGTAAACTCTGAAGGTGTACATAATGAAATATCAATATTGCTAAGCGAAAATAAGATTATTGCAAATGCAGATTCAACATATCGCTCAACTCGTAAGATTCGTAAACATTTAAAAAAAGCATATTTTTCGCAGCTCAGAAAAGGCTCAATATGTCCTCTGTCAAATTGCAAGAGCAAGCACAACAAACTATCTCATGTTCATAAAGCAATATTTGAAGTAGAGTCAAATAACCCTCTATTTTCTACTATAACAATACGTGACATAAAAAAGAGACGTCGGTTTTCAGACAGAGAGCTTGATGAACTAATAACATATTTCAAGGAGTGTAAAGCCCTATTTGAGAAGGAGCACACCAAAGAGAAATTCACATCACTTGGAGAGACATATTATTATATTAATCCTG
>CAMQVM010000151.1 GCA_947038135.1 uncultured Rikenellaceae bacterium | reverse complement strand
TACCCTTTAATCATACGCTCCCAGCCATATTTTGACACTCCAAACTCTCGTGAACGGTGAGATACAACCTTTTCGCCAATCTTTTTAAACCCTGCCTGCTTTGCAAGTATTGGAATATAGCGATGCATCTCGCCATATACCTCTATACTTTTTACTACTCGTAGCCTATAAGCCTTTAACCCACAGTTGAAATCGTGAAGCTTGATGCCCGACACTACCCTAGCTGTAAGATTGAAAAACTTAGAGGGTAGAGTTTTACCCATCGGGTCATGGCGCTTACGCTTCCACCCCGATACAAGGTCAAACTTCTGCTCGGTTATCATTCTATATAGCTCAGGTATCTCCTCTGGAGAGTCTTGAAGGTCGGCATCCATAGTTATCACTACGCTGCCAACCGCCTCCTTAAAGCCAGTATATAGAGCTGCCGATTTACCATAGTTTCTACCAAAGCTAAAGCCTTTGATATAGCCATACTCTTTTTTTAACTCTTCAATGATGTCCCACGAGGTGTCGGTACTTCCATCATCAATAAAGAGTATTTCAGCTTTTAGGTTAGCCTTTGATATGACATCATCTATCCATTTCACAAGAGGTCTTAACGACTCTTCTTCATTGTATAGCGGTATTACTAATGATAAATCCATAATTTTTTATTTCTGTGACTACTTATCACAATTTAATTGAGTAGTATTTACTATCAACCTATTTAATAAACTCTACACCACCCATAAAAGGTCGCAGAACCTCAGGAATACGTATACCCTCAGCTGTTTGATTATTCTCTAATATAGCGGCTAGCGTGCGTGGCAATGCAAGTGAGCTACCGTTAAGTGTATGTGCTAGCTCAGTCTTTTTTGTCTCGCTAGATTTGTAACGTAGCTTCAAGCGGTTAGCCTGAAAAGACTCAAAGTTAGATACACTAGATACCTCTAACCACATCTCTTGCGCTGCTGAATACACCTCAAAGTCAAATGTTAGTGCTGATGTAAAGCTTATATCACCACCACAAAGACGTAGTATTCTATAAGGAAGACCTAACTTTTGTAGTATCTTCTCAACATGAAGCACCATCTTATCAAGTGCTGCATAAGAGTTTTCAGGGTGCTCGATACGTACTATCTCAACCTTATCAAACTGATGTAGGCGATTTAACCCCCTTACATCTTTGCCATAGCTACCAGCCTCACGACGAAAGCATGGAGTGTAGGCTGTAAGCGCTATTGGTAGGCTTGACTCTGCCACAATCTCATCACGGTAGATATTTGTTACTGGCACCTCTGCCGTAGGTATAAGATATAGGTTATCTTGTGCATCATGATACATCTGCCCCTCTTTGTCGGGTAGCTGACCTGTACCAAATCCTGAAGCCTCATTTACCATTAAAGGTGGCATAACCTCGTAATATCCTGCTGCTATATTTTCAGCTAGAAAGAAGCTAATCAATGCACGCTGAATTGCAGCACCTGCACCTTTATATACAGGAAAACCTGCACCTGTAAGCTTGTTTCCTAGTTCAAAATCTATAATATCATACTTTTTAGCTAGCTCCCAATGTGGTACTGCCCCCTCAGGAAGCTCCACCTTAATATCATTTTGACGCACAAGCTCGTTATGCTCTGCACTTTTACCCTCAGGCACCGATATATGTGGTATATTTGGAAGTGATACAACAAGCGCATTAAGCTTCGACATAGATTGCACCATTGCCGCCTCATGCTCTTTCGATAACTCTTTCAGTTCACCCGTTTTTGCCTTTAAAACATCAGCTTCCTCTTTTTTTCCTTGCTTAAAAAGCATACCTATCTCTTTAGCCAAAGAGTTTAGCTGTGCATTAATGGTGTCGAGCTCACTTTGGAACTTTTTTCGACTCTCATCTTCTGCAATAATTGCTGTTAATGTAGCCTCTGCATCTACTCCTTTAACCTTTAGACGCTCTATGACAAACTCTCTGTTGTCACGTATCTGCTTTAATGTTAACATTTTATATATAAATTTTAAATTTCAACTTCAAATTATCCACCATTAAGGCGGTTTTCAATCTACAAAAATAGAAATTAATTTTTAATAAACAGCCTTAATAGTGAGTTATTATCAAGTATTTTTTTTTAAGCCCTCTAAAAAGAGCTTTTAAAAGTGTTTAATTTGATAAAAATAATGCTTTAAAATTTGAAAATGAATAATTTTTATTATATTTGCAGATATTAAAATGTCAATATTTATGATGGTTGAAAAAGGTGATATATTTGGTGGTTGGCGCTATGTCTTTATTGGCATGGTTGACTAGTGGTAATATATTATATAATATAGAAGACTGTCAATCACTGGCGGTCTTTTTTTTGATATGACTCAGTAAAAATATAATTAAAATATAATATAATGAAGAATAGAGTAAAGAGGTATATCCTCCCCGAACAAGATGTTCCTACCCAGTGGTATAACATAGTGGCAGATATGAAAACTAAGCCTATGTTGCCCCTTAACCCTGCAACAAAACAGCCTTTAACAGCTGCCGACCTATACCCTCTATTTGCCAGAGAGTTAGCCGACCAAGAGATGAACGAGAAAGATGCGTTTATTGATATCCCTGATGAGGTGCGTGAGTTATACAAAAACTACCGATGCACACCTTTGGTGCGTGCTTATGAGCTTGAAGAGGCACTTGGTACTCCAGCACATATATACTTCAAAAACGAGAGTGTTAGCCCTATTGGCTCGCACAAAATAAACTCTGCAATACCACAGGCCTACTACTGTAAAAAGGAGGGTATAACAAATATCACCACCGAAACGGGCGCAGGACAGTGGGGAGCAGCTTTATCATACGCTGCTAGTGCTTTTGACCTTGAGTTAGCCGTATATATGGTAAAGATAAGTTACGAGCAGAAGCCATATCGCCGCTCTATAATGCAAACTTTTGGGGCGCAGGTTATACCATCGCCATCGATGTCTACAAAGGCAGGACGTAAGGTGCTAACAAACACCCCTAACAGCTCTGGATCGCTAGGAATAGCTATATCAGAGGCGGTAGAGCTTGCTATGAACACCGAAAACTGTAAATACACACTTGGATCAGTACTTAACCATGTAACTCTACACCAAACAGTTATTGGGCTAGAGGCGATAAAGCAGATGGAGATGACGGGTGAATATCCTGATGTTGTGATAGGCTGCTTTGGTGGTGGATCTAACTTTGGAGGTATCTCATTTCCATTTATGCGTAACAACATTAAAAATGGTTATAAAACTCGCTTTGTGGCGGCAGAGCCTGCATCGTGCCCTAAGCTTACTAAAGGTGTGTTTCAATACGATTTTGGTGATGAAGCTGGATACACTCCACTGCTACCGATGTTTACTTTAGGGCACAACTTTTCGCCAGCAAATATTCATGCTGGGGGTTTGCGTTACCATGGTGCGGGGGTTATTGCTTCGCAGCTTCTTAAAGATAAGATGATGGAGGCGGTAGATATACCACAGCTAGAGAGCTTTGAGGCGGGATGTTTGTTTGCACGTGCTGAGGGAATTGTTCCTGCTCCTGAGTCTAACCACGCTATTGCTGCGGCTATCCGTGAGGCTAATGCTTGCAAGGAGAGTGGTGAGAAGAAGGTGATTTTGTTTAACTTATCGGGTCATGGTTTGATTGATATGGCATCTTACGATAGGTATCTTACTGGTGATCTTACTAATCATTTTATGTCTGATGATGATATTGCTAAGAATATTGAGAAGATTGAGAAGTTTGTTTAACTTAGTTAGCTTGTGCAGTTCATGTAATCTATATAGGGTTATAGAAACGTAGTTTCTCGCAAAAAGTTCGGGTGCCCCCTTTAAAAGGGGGCACCCGAACTTTTTGCAATTTCTCACTCTTGAGTGATCTTATATCTTAAGTGTTCTTAGATCACGCGGCATCACACACCTTTATAGTATATATGTTAATTAACTCATTAATTTGCGTTTACTCTGCTGAAATTCTTCTTCGGTTATAGCTCCAAGTTCCTTTAATTTGTGCATCTTCATAATTTCATCAGCAATCATAGATGCACTAACTGCTTGTGAAGCCAGCTTTTCATTTCTGTGAATGATCACACCCATTACACTCATTATTTTGTTAGCTACTATAAGATTTTTACTGAAACCAGCACCAAATTTACCAATATGTATATTTATCTCTGGTTCATTTATAGAATTAATAGTTAACACAATAGTTAAATTTGGTCCTACACCTGATCTCTTAGTGGCTTTTTTAGTTACATGATTTTCATCTTCTGCTCCCTCTGTTAATACTCCGCTAACATTTGCCTCGCTCAACTCACTACTAGCACCACTCTCACTATCTGGTACGGATGTATCAACAGATGTTAAGTTGTTGATTAGAGTGCAGTTTATAATTTCATTAAAGTCAAAACATCTATACTTAAACCACACTACATTAGCTTTTTCAAAAAACAACATCGGTTTAGCATAAGGTGAGTATGAATTTTTCATATTTATTTCAGTAGTGGGCTGTCCGTACTTCGAAACAAGTGAGTCATATAACTCTTGCCACTGAAGATGCAACCTAACTCTATATGGAGTTGGCTTTTGAACCATCTTTTGAACCATTTTTTCATCTCTTTCTAGTCTTTTTTTTCGCATTTTAGTAAACCTCTGAAAGAACCGAGGATTAATAGACGCACAAGACGCACAAAGAACACAACAAGATACAATAAATTCAAGTAATACCATCTTTTAAGTGAGGGCTTATATACACATTCCTCTGTTCGGGCTTTAGGTGCTATATAATAATAGTCTACAATATATAATCTATATGACCATCATACATTCGCACAAAACAATAAAAGTTATTTGTTATAAATATACTCTTTATTAAATACAC
>CAMQVM010000150.1 GCA_947038135.1 uncultured Rikenellaceae bacterium | reverse complement strand
CCCTGCGTCACCACCCTCAGCACCAATATCTATTATATAATCGGCACAGCGAATAACATCAAGGTTATGTTCAATAATTATTACTGTATTACCTTTTTCAACAAGCTTTTCGAAAACGCCTAGCAAAATACGTATATCTTCAAAATGTAAACCTGTAGTAGGCTCATCAAATATATATAGTGTGTTACCACTGTCACGCTTTGAAAGCTCGGCTGCTAGTTTTATACGTTGGCTCTCTCCTCCTGAGAGAGTTGTTGATGGTTGACCTAAGGTTAGATATCCTAAACCAACGCTCTTAATAGCATTTAGACGTAGAGCTATATGCGATATTGGTTCAAAAAAATCGTATGCCTCATTTACTGTCATGTTAAGGATATTATTGATGTTTTTGCCCTTGAAGCGTACAGCAAGAGTCTCTCTGTTATATCGGTCGCCACGGCAGGATGGGCAGGTGACATAGACGTTAGGTAAAAAGTTCATCTCTATATTTTTAACCCCTGCGCCTTTGCACTCTTCACATCTACCACCTTTTACATTAAAAGAGAATCTGCCCTGCTTAAATCCACGTATCTTTGCATCTGTTGTCTGCTCAAATAGTTTACGGATATCGGCAAATAGGCTAGTGTATGTAGCAAGGTTGCTTCGTGGCGTGCGTCCTATTGGATATTGGTCTACCACTATCACCTTATCTATATGCGTTATACCTTTAATGCTATCATACTCTAAAGGGCGGTCTAGGCTGTTATAAAATTCATTGCTTAGAATTGGTCTAAGTGTTCCATTTATAAGCGAGCTTTTGCCGCTGCCACTCACCCCTGTTACGCAAATCATCTTACCTAAAGGAAACTCAACATCTACACTTTTAAGGTTGTTACCTCTAGCCCCTTTCAATACTATTTTATTGCCTTTTTTGGTGTTTATTGGGTGGCTTCGTTCTATTTTACACTCTCCCGATAGGTATTTAGCAGTAAAGGTGTCGCTCTTCATTATATCGTCAATCGTGCCAATAGCCGACACATTTCCGCCATGAATACCAGCCCCCTCACCGATATCAATAATCCAATCGGCGTTACGCATCATATCTTCGTCGTGCTCCACGACAATAACGCTATTTCCTCTATCTCGAAGTGTTAAGAGCGAGTCTATAAGCTTTTTGTTGTCACGCTGGTGTAGTCCTATGCTTGGCTCATCAAGTATATACAGCACATTTATTAGCTTTGTACCTATCTGGGTTGCTAGGCGTATGCGTTGGCTTTCACCGCCCGATAGTGTTGCTGAGCCCCTCTGTAAAGAGAGGTAGCCGAGCCCCACACCTAAAAGAAAAGATAAACGGGTGCTTACCTCTTTTATCACCTCTTGAGCAATAGCACTCTCTCGCTTATTTAGCCTGCCATTTAGCGAGTCTACCCACACCTTCATATCCGTGATGCTCATTGAGCACACTTCAGCTATGTTTTTGTTATCAATCTTAAAATATTGAGCCTGTTTGTTAAGTCTGCTGCCATTACATTCAGAGCAGCTTTTGTAGTTTAAAAATTGTGCCCTCCACTTCTGTCCTTTGGTGGTCATTGTCTCATCTTCGATGCTTTTATCGATATATGCAGCTACTCCCTCCCACATCAAAAGCGATGAAGGTGAAAATATTCCAATAGAGCGTGGATCTATCATCAGTGGCTCGGTGTCGCCATTAATTATAATGTTTAATACATCATCATCTATCTCCTTTATCTGCATATCAAGAGTAAAACCGTGTCGTTTTCCGAGTGCTTCAAGAATTAAAAAAGTAATGTTTTTTTTCTGCTTGCCTATTGGTTCAATGCCTCCTTGCGATATGGTAGATTTCATATCGGGAATTATTTTATCTACCTCAAAGATAGCCTCTAGCCCTAGTCCATTGCATTTTTGGCAGGCTCCATGTGGTGAGTTGAACGAAAAAGAGTGTGGTGCAGGCTCGTTATATGATATCCCCGTGCTGCTACACATTAGGTTTTGGCTATAATATCTAGTTTTATCGCTATCTATTTCAGCTAGCATCAAAGTACCTTTGCCGTGTCTAAATGCGTCAGTTATGCTTTTTGCTAATCTATCTTGCGAGCTCTCACCAATCTTTATTCTATCAATTACTAACTCAATATTGTGAATTTTATATCTATCAAGCTTATCTATAGATATTATTTCACGCATCTCTCCATCTATTCGGGCATACAAAAAGCCCTTTTTTGCCAGTGATACAAAAAGATCTTGGTAGTGTCCTTTTCGCCCCTTTATTATAGGTGACAATATAATACACTTTTTACCTTCATACTCCTTTGTTATCAGTGCAGCGATCTCTTTTTGTGTATATTTAACCATCTTCTCGCCTGTTATATATGAGTATGCTGTTGAAGCTCTTGCATATAGCAGGCGTAGAAAGTCGTTTATATCGGTTACTGTACCAACTGTTGAGCGAGGGTTTTTGTTGGTGCTCTTCTGTTCAATAGCTATTACAGGGCTTAATCCAGTGATACTTTCAACCTCTGGGCGCTCCATATTGCCTACAAACTGGCGTGAATATGCAGAGAGGGTCTCCATATACCTCCTCTGTCCCTCGGCATATATCGTGTCGAAGGCTAGTGATGATTTACCGCTCCCCGATAAACCTGTTATTACTGTTAGCTTTTCTCGTGGAATTACTACATCTATATTTTTTAAATTGTGAGCCTTAGCTCCAATTACCTCTATCTTATCCATAGACAATAAGTACTAATTTTACTTTAGTAGATGTTATTGCTTTGCAGCAGGTATTTTAACACTGTAGCTTTTACCAGCGCTGTTAGTGTGCTTATACTCACGTATCCATGAGTTTATTTCACGTAGATCTTTGTAGGTAGTATTATGTTTTTTAGCTAATGCCACCCAATCAATGTTACTTCCTTTAACAACAACTATTTTATATTTTCGTGGCGTGTATCTATCTTCTACATCAAGATTGAAACCCAAGCTCATAGGATCTTCAAATAGTACTTTGTATGTTAATATACGATATACATATCTCATTGTTTCATTCGGTAAAAACAGATCATAGTAGTTAGTTACCTGCTGAGTTTTAGACCTACGGCTTAACCCTGCCATGCCCACATTATATGATGCCGCTGCCATTGTCCAGCTGCCAAATTTAACGTAAGCCTTTTTTAGGTATTGGCACGCTACAATGGTGCTCTTCTCTATATGGTAGCGCTCATCTACTGATGAATTAACCTCTAGCTTATAATCTTTAGCTGTGCCAGACATTATTTGCCATAACCCTGCGGCACTAGCCGATGAGTAGGCATTAGGGTCTAGGCTGCTCTCTGCCACACATAGGTATTTAAAATCTGATGGTATACCATGCTCTTTCAGTATTGGCTCTATGATATGAAAATAGTGACCAGCCATAAGTAGTGATTTTGCTGTCCGTGAGTGCATATATTTGGTTACTATAATCTCATTTGTTAGCCACTCTTTTACTGCTGGGTTATCAAGAGGTGTTTTTTCGCCTGCAAAAAATAGTGAGTCGGGAAGATTAGGCATATCTACAATTTCTGCATCCATTATCACTTTTGTATTGTTCGCTTCTTCTAATTTTATAAGTGGTACGCAATCAGCAGAGATAAAGTCTTGCTCTGCGTTATTGGTTGTGCTTGTTGTCGTAGCTGTTATCGCTGTTGTAGAACTACCTTGTTTTATTGTACTATCTTGCTTTATGCTGTCTGGTTGTATGTTTTGCCCACACGCTTGCGAAAATATTGTTATTGCTGCTACTACTAGAATCTTAAATCTCATAATTTTTATTTTTATTGAACCTACAAATATACAAATTTAAGTTGTATATTTAGAAATAAAATTCATATATATGAATTTTATTATATTTTTGTGAGGATTTTAACTTGATAGGTGAGTTTTGTATACGTGTAAGGTTGTGTTTCGAGGTCTTTTTTACTCTCTTTGTTTTGGACTTAGTTTCTATTTGTTGATACGTCACTATATGGCACAACAAAAAGGTGTTCCGTTGCCGAAACACCTTATTATATCAAATACAACTCTTGACTATAAAGAGTTAGTGTGGATTGTTAAACTACTTTTAAGGTTCGAAGCCTTATTTTTGTGTATAATGTTACGCTTAGCTAGCTTGTCTAACATAGACGACACTTTGCTTAGTAATTTCTCAGCAGCCTCTTTTTCTGAGGTGCCTCTTAGAGCCTTCACTGCATTACGAGTTGTTTTGCTGTAATACTTGTTGTGAACTCTTCTTTTCTCGTTTTGACGAATTCGTTTCTTTGCTGACTTATGGTTTGCCATTTTTTTTAATATTTGCTATTAATATAAAAAAGTAGCACAATCTACTTAGAAAGGTTCATGGAGACACACACTTGCCTAACTGTAATTGTACTTATTTAGTAGTCCGTAGGGGAATCGAACCCCTATTACAAGAATGAAAATCTTGCGTCCTAACCGTTAGACGAACGGACCAACTGTTTGTTTATCATTACGGGTACAAAGGTAAGTAATTTTTCTAATCCTGCAAATGTTTTGTTGTTTTTTTTGCATTATTTGTTTGTTGTTTTATTTCCAGTGCTTGTAATATCCTAATGTGTAGTGTTTTATGTAATATTGTTTTTGATGATTATTTTGAGGTAAATTGTCTTTACACTAAAAAATTCCTTCGATAATTTAATTTTTATTGAAAGACATTTCTTTAAATAGCTTGTAAATCATCTAGGCGAAGTGTTATGTGTCCTTAAATAATACTATAGTACAGTAATATTATTATCATTAAATATGATAGGATAAATGTATACTATATAGGTGTCGATTGAATTTTAATGAAAAATAGTTGTGTATTTGTAAATAAATTTATTACTTTTGTGGTTTAATAGTATATGACTATGATTTTAG
>CAMQVM010000149.1 GCA_947038135.1 uncultured Rikenellaceae bacterium | reverse complement strand
GAGATTCTCCGGAGTGACTGGAGTTCAGACGTGTGCTCTTCCGATCTACTACTACTTTGGCAAAACGTATAACTTTATCTTTCATTGTGTAGCCCTTCTCTACTACATCTATAACATTACCTTTCTTATCCTCTTCCTCTACTGGAAACTTAGCTATTGCATCATGAAAATCGGTATCTAAAATAGACCCTAACGCCTCTATTTCCGCAACATTTTGCTGCTTTAAAACATCTAAAAGCCTCTTATGCATAAGCGCAACACCCTCACGAGCAGACTCTATATCATCAGACTTTTGCATTGCAACACCAGCTCTGTCAAAATCATCAACAACACTAAGTATCGACTTAACAACACCTTCTGCAGCATTATCAATAAGATCCATCTTCTCTTTAAGCGTACGTTTACGGTAGTTGTCAAACTCAGCAGATAGGCGTGCATATTTATCTTTCGCCTCGGCTAGTTGCGCTGTCAATTCAGCCTCTTTGTCACACTCTTTGTCACACACATCTTCAGAACAATCTGACATATTGTCAGTATCTTGATCTTCTTGCTGCGCATAAATGTTGTTTTCGGTTGCTGAAACGTCGATATCTTCTATGTTAATATCCTTTGTTTCAACTGTTTCTGTTTGATTCTCTTTCTTGCTCATTATATTATTATTCTTTATTTTATATTCTATTTGTCAAATAGCATACCACTATCTCAGGTCTGCCAAAATACGCTCTACAATAAGCTCTGTTTGTCGCTCAGTATTATAACGGGTGTCAATAACCTTATAACAAGCCTTTCTACATACTTCTTGGTTTTTAGGATCAGACAACTTCTTGATCCATGTATCCATCACCTCTGCTAGTGACACCGAGTCGTTATAGCGGAAAAAGTCACCTGTTACACCCTTAATCACCGCTTCAAACTCTGGCATCTGCTTAACAAAGGCACTATGAGTAATAACTGGAATACCATAACTCAAAGCGTGCATTGCAGTAAGCCCTACATTACCTGGACTGATACATAGGCTGCTACATTTAAGTAAGGTAGCAAGCATACTTTCATCGTAACAATCGCCATAAAACCAGATATTATCTTCTACGCCCACTTCTTTACACTTTTCACGTAAAACCAGCTCCATCTCTCCACTACCCACTATGATAGCATTACACTCAACACCCTGTGCTTTAAGTATGCCGACAGCTTCAATAAGTAAATGTAGCGATTTTTGAGGCGTAAGCCTCCCTAAAAATATAGCAATAGGGGCTTTTGTAGCGAAATAATTCCTAAGAAACAACCCATCTTCCTCTCTATCTCTAAAGGCACGCTGACTAGTTGTATCAAGGCTATTATATATCACCGACATCTTATGCTGCGGATAACCTCTTTTAGCTAGATTAGCCCTACCATAATTACCATATAACATAACACCACTAACAAGCTTTGCAAAAGATATTATTTTGCTTCTCTCTACCATCGATTCGCTACCATATAACCCATGCGACCAGAGGTAAACCTTCTTTCCAAGCATACGAGCTGCAAGAGCTAACATCCAGTTAGACCGTATTCCTGGATTGCCAGTAAGAATAAAAGCATCATATTTACCAAAAAGAAGCTTAAACCACCCTCTTTGATATATTAACTTTATGCCGCTAAATTTATTGTGCAAATAACCTTTAAATCCACTAAGTGCAGGTATATTGGTTAAAACAGAGATATGCATATCACTATCACCAGCAGTAAAAAAGAAATTAACTTTTTCGTTGCTGTCTAGGCTCTCAAGGAGCGCCTTACGGTATAATGGAACAATATTAAGCACAAAGCAGACTCTTGGTCTATTTTTAAATCTCTTAACCATATTTGTTGTTACTTATTAAACACCCAACCCTTATCAACCTTTTCACCCTTATCTTCTTCGGTGAAGAGAAAAGGCTGAAATAGTATATAGGAGGTGACAATAGGCAGATCTTCACCTACCTCAAATTCACGAAACGCATAAATTTTATTTTCTGTATCACAAAGCACAAAAACTGCAAATTTACTAGTAAGATTGGGTAGTATTGCAAGCCCACTCTCGCTGTTGTAGCTACCTGTTATATCGGCTGAACGAACATCACTATTATTAGTAATACGAGATATTTTTCCGCTTAGTGCCTCTTCGTAAGATGAGGGCGCAAATAGCTCTTCATCGTTTTCAGCTATATAAAAAGCAAAAGAGAGCACATTAGCTGTAGCAATTGTATCTTTACTCTCTTCAGATACTTTTGTTCCACAACTTATATGGTAGCTAGAATCAAGCGTAAATTTATTACACGCTATAACTAATACTACAAATATTATACATATATACTTTTTCATAATCAAAAACTTAAACTCTAAGAGGACAAAGATAATAAAAAAAATTGTTGTTATTAAATAAAACTTTCATTAGAGTCATCTTAGCGCTCTTTTACCTCTAACACATCGTTGCAAAACAACAAAAAATAAGGTTAATACCATTTATAACTTTCTAGCCTATATATACAAAGAGAGTGCCTCAAATAATATGAGGCACTCTTTAGTTTCTTAAAACGAAATCAAGCTTAGTCAACAAAAACCTGCTTGTAACCTTTAACATCATTCCAGTGTCCACGAGTAAAATCAGGGAACTCAACTGGTGCATAACCATTCTCTAAAGAGATAGCTGATAATGGAGTAACCGCACACCACTCTGCAAGGTCATAAACATCCATATCAAGAGGTAAACCATTCTTTAAACAGTAAGCAAGACGATAAATCATCACGAAGTCCATACCACCATGACCACCAACTTTTTTAGCCTCTTCACCAATCTCAACTAAGATACGTGGCTTATATTTCTCTAAAAGAGCTTCTTTAACATCCTTAGGAACAAAACCATGAGCATTTAAATTCTCAATATCTGGATTTTCAGTATCAAGGTTTTTAAGATCTGTTGCATCTAAAGCAAAACCAGTAACTGGATACTTGTTAGCAAAACCTTTATCACCCGACACCTGATACATACGGCTATAAGGACGTGGAGACACAACATCATGCTGAATCTGGATAGTTTTACCTAGCTCAGTTTTTAGCATAGTAGTAGTGTGATCACCAGCTTTATAGTCTGTAACTTCTTCACCATATAGCTCACTTGCGATCTGTGGACCACGATGAGGCTTAGAATCCATAGCAACAAGAACATTAATTTTATCGCCACGGTGAATATTCATAACTTGACAAATTGGACCCATACCATGAGTTGCATATACATCACCTCTATTCTTACGGTTGAAATCTAAACGCCAATCTTCCCAATATGACTTCCAAAATCCAGATAGCTCATGAATATAAGCACCTTCACCATGAATTACCTCACCAAATAGACCTTGTTGAGCCATGTTTAGAGTTGTGATTTCGAAAGTGTCATAAACACAATTCTCTAACTGCATACAGTGCTTACGAGTCTGCTCTGAAGTGTTGATCAATGCCCATATATCATCAAGAGTCATCGCTGAAGGAACCTCAATAGCAACGTGCTTGCCATCTTTCATAGCCTGAACACCGATTGTAGCATGCGACTTCCAGTCTGTAGCACAGTAGATAAGATCTACATTTGGAAGAGCTGTTACTTGACGCCAGATAGAAGTATCACCAAAAAACTCCTTAGCTTTAGGCATACCTGCTTTCTCAAGAATAGTATTTGCCTTCTTTGTGTTCTTTTCAAGTACATCACAAAGAGCAACAATCTCTACTCCAGGAATGTTAGTTAATGCTGCAACTGCACCTGGTCCACGCATACCTAAACCGATAACTGCAACACGCAGTGTCTCAATAGGCGCATTTGTAAGACCTAATACGTTTTTCTGACCTGCAGGACGTACTGGAATCTCTGTTTTAATAGTGTATGATCTCTGCTCTTGCTCATTAGACTTGCTACTAGAGCCTGTACTACCACAAGAAACCACACTAACTGCCATAGCAAACATAGATGATACCATCACTAATTTTGCTGTTGTAAATATCTTTTTCATATTAAATAAGTTTGATTGTTAATTATATATTTGATATTTTTAGATTAACACCTAATATATATAGGTATTAGTTTTTACAAATATCGCTTAATTTCAAGAACATCTCGTCAATTTTCACAAATAGCTCAGTACGAAGTGCCGAGTAATGCTTCTTAACTAGGTGTTTGTTATGCTTTTCAGCTGGATGATTAGCTCTGTCGATAAAGCTATTTCTCATTTCGATCGCTTCGTGAATAAGTACAAGTACTTGATCTTGCGACTCCTTCTTTAAAATAACACAGGTGTAACAATCCGAGATTACTGCACTTACGAGATAGTCGATATCTCTTTTGATTCCTCTTAAACTAGCCATTTGATTATTGATTAAATAAATAATAATGAGTTTTCACTCTTTTAACTTTCAGACTACAAATATATGTAGTTTTTAGCAATAAACAAAATTAATTGAAACTATTATTTATAAATTAAATTAGAATCTAACACACAGCACCCCCAGCAACACCCTATTTGACTATGATAAATGGGTAAATATCACCTAATAAGGTGCAAATATGTAATAATATGATTAAAATATTATTGAATATATAATTTTTTCATTATCTTTGCAGAGATTTATAGACGGTTAAACAAAATTATTTTAAGATTTTATGTATAATCTTACACAAAAAACAATTGAACTATCTGGCAATCGCCAAATAGTTATTGAGACTGGTAAGCTTGCAAAGCAGGCTTGTGGCTCAGTTGTAGTACGCCAAGGCGATACTATGCTCCTTGCAACAGTTGTTGCATCGAAAACAGCAAAAGAAGATTGCGATTTTATGCCTCTTCAAGTAGAATACAAAGAGAAGTATGCCTCGATAGGGCGCTTTCCTGGAAGATCGGAAGAGCGTCGTGTAGGGAAAGAGTGT
>CAMQVM010000148.1 GCA_947038135.1 uncultured Rikenellaceae bacterium | reverse complement strand
ACTACCTCATCTCAAAGTTACGCTGCACAACCTACTGGTGCCGACCCTACAAATATAGAGGTTAAAAGCGTATCTAAAACCAATCCTACGGCAGTAGATGTGGTATTTAACAACAACCAACGTATCTCTTTCGACTTTTATGGAGATAATATTTTCCGACTATTCCAAGATAACAAAGGTGGAATATTAAGAGATCCAGTAGCTGAGCCTGAGGCGCAGATACTAGTAGATAACCCTCGCAGATCGGTATCTAAACTATCGGTAGATCATAAAAATGGCGAGGTGACAATCACAACCTCTAAAATTAAAATCGTAATAGACAAAGAGACTACCCTATTCAAAGTTATAAACCTAGCGACTGGAAAAGTAGCAATAGAGGAGGTTAAACCTATACTATTTGAAAAAAGCAAGGTTACACTCACCCTGAAAGAGAACCCTGAGGAGTATTTTTATGGCGGTGGTGTGCAAAATGGACGCTTTTCGCATAAGGGCAAAACAATAGATATCGAGAACCAAAACAGCTGGAACAACGGCGGTGTGGCATCTCCTACACCATTCTATTGGTCAACAAATGGATATGGTATGATGTGGCACACCTTTAAAAAGGGTGAGTATAACTTTGGCTCTTTAGAGAAGGGCGAGGTATCAATACACCATACAGACAACTACCTAGACCTATTTTTCATGGTTAACGATGGAGCTGTACCACTGTTAAACGACTTTTACCAACTTACAGGAAACCCTGTATTTATGCCTAAGTTCGGATTCTACCAAGGTCACCTAAACGCCTACAACCGAGACTACTGGACAGAAACAGAAGAGGGCGGAGTGCTTTTTGAAGATGGCAAACATTATAAAGAGTCTGGCAAAGACGACACAGGCATAAAAGAGACACTAAACGGCAATAAAGAGAACTATCAATTTTCGGCTCGTGCTGTTATTGATAGATACAATGCACACGATATGCCTTTAGGGTGGCTGCTTCCTAATGATGGATATGGTGCAGGATATGGACAAGATAGCACTATTGATGGAAATATCCAAAACCTGAAATCACTTACTAACTATGCGCAAGAGCATGGTGTAGAGATTGGTTTATGGACACAATCAGACCTACACCCTAAAGAGGGGGTAGATGTACTTTTGCAACGTGACATCGTAAAAGAGGTTAGAGATGCAGGGGTGCGTGTGTTAAAGACCGATGTGGCATGGGTTGGTGCTGGTTACTCGTTCGGGCTAAATGGCATTACCGACGTAGCCAACATAATGACATACTATGGCGATAATAGCCGCCCATTTATAATATCGCTCGATGGTTGGGCAGGAACACAACGCTATGCAGGCATCTGGTCGGGAGATCAAAGCGGCGGCGACTGGGAGTATATCCGTTTTCATATACCTACATATATAGGGTCGGGGCTTTCGGGTCAGCCAAATATATCGTCAGACATGGATGGTATCTTTGGTGGCAAGCACCTAGCTGTTAACACACGTGATTTTCAATGGAAAACATTCACTCCGCAAGAGCTCAACATGGATGGATGGGGCTCTAACGAGAAGTACCCACACGCTTTAGGTGAGCCTATTGCATCAATCAACAGATGGTACCTAAAGATGAAATCGGAGCTTATGCCATACACTTACAGCATTGCCGAGGAGTCGACAGATGGTATGCCAATGGTGCGAGCTATGTTTTTAGAGTACCCTAACAGCTACACTCTAGGAAAAGCAACACAGTATCAGTTTTTGTATGGCTCAAACTTCTTGGTAGCTCCGATATATCAAGAGACCGAAACAGACGAAAAAGGCAACGATATACGAGATAATATCTACCTACCAAAAGGTGAATGGGTAGATTATTTCACGGGAGATAAGTATAGCGGCGAGATGATAATAAATAACTTTGACGCTCCACTATGGAAGCTACCAGTGTTTGTTAAAAATGGTGCTATTATACCTATTACAGAGCCTAATAACAATGTATCTGAAATAGATAAGGGGCTACGTAAATATGAGATATACCCTTATGGTCAAAGCTCATTTACTGAGTATGATGATGATGGTGTATCAGAGCTATATCGAAGCGGTGCTGGAGCAACTACACTTATAGAGTCGAATGTTGATAGCAAAAATAACGCTACAATAACTATACACGTTACAAAGGGCGATTTTGCAGGCTTTGAGAAGCTTAAAAACAGTGCTTTTGTAGTAAATGTAACCGAAGAGCCAAGCAAAGTATCAGCTAAGGTGCTAGGTAAGAAGGTGAAGCTTACAAAAGCGGCTACACTTGAGGAGTATAACAAAGGTGAGAATATCTACTTTTACGATGCAGCACCAAACATCAATAAGTTTGCCACCAAAGGCAGCGAGTTTGAGAAGTTGGTAGTTACCAAAAACCCACAAATGCTAATAAAGCTAGCTAAAAGCGACATTACAGCAGGAACAACAACGGTAAGCATCAGCGACTTTGTATTTGAGCCAGCTAATAGGCTTCTGGTAAAAGGAGGAGATCTAGCAGCACCATCACAGGCGCAAGTAACCGATGATAACACTGCTGCATACACTTTAAAGCCAACATGGAACAAGGTGGAAAATGCAGACTACTATGAGATAGAGTTTAACAATATGCTCTACTCTACTATTACAAACAACCATCTTTTGTTTGACAACCTTACAGCTGAAAGCGACTACACCTTTAAGTTACGCTCGGTGAATAAGGATATGAGCTCTACATGGGCAGAGATAGCTGCACAGACAAAATCTAACCCACTAGAGTTTGCTATAACAGGCATAACAGCAAAGAGCACTGTTGCTAGCCAAGGGTCACAAGATGAGTCTAACCTATTTGACTTTGATGAGAGCAACACTTGGCATACAGTATGGGGCAAAAAGGCTGTACCATTTGAGACAGTCATAGACCTTGGAAGTGTCAACCAGCTAGACAAGCTGCACTACCTACCACGTATAGGAAGAGGTAATGGTATACTACAAGAGGGTACGATATCTTACAGTAGCGATAAAAAATCGTGGAGCGAGGCGGTGCCTTTCGAGTGGAAAGACAACGATGATATCAAGATATTTGAGTTTAATGGTAACCCTACCACACGCTTCATAAAGCTTAGTGTTACAAAAGCTATTGGTGACTTTGGATCAGGTAGAGAAATTTATATCTTTAAGGTACCAGGTACTCAAAGCCTTATTCCAGGTGATATAAACAGCGATGGCAAGGTAGACAGCAATGACCTTACCTCGTACACCAACTACACTGGTTTACGCCGTGGAGATAGTGATTTTGAGGGTTATGTAAGCGTTGGAGACGTTAACAACAATGATTTGATTGATGCCTATGATATATCGGTGGTAGCTACAAAGCTTGATGGTGGTGTTGCAGCAGCTGACTCACTAGCACTTGGTGGCACACTAGAGCTTACGGCAGATAAAAAGTCGTATAAAGCTGGTGATATTGCTACAATTACTGTTAAGGGTATAGATATGAAAGATGTAAATGCGTTGAGCTTTGCACTTCCTTACGACCCAATGGTATACGAGTATGTTACAATTAAGGCTACGGGCACTAAAGAGAGCATGAACTTCACTAACGACCGCCTACACACTAACGGCGTGAAGTCTTTATATCCTACATTTGTCAACTTAGGAGATAGAACTAGCATAAATGGTAGTGAAGAGCTATTTACTATTACATTTAAGGTGAAAAAGAATACTACTTTTAACCTTGACATGAAAGATGCAGTTATTGTTGATAGCAACCTTGAAAGTAAGGAGATGTAACATTTTTCTTTGTTTATTTGTGTACTGATATATGTACTTTTTGGTACGCTTTTAAGAATGAAAAGAGTTTTACTATTATATTTGAAACACCCTTGATTAAATTCAAGGGTGTTTTTTATTGTTTATTACTTTAAAGTGAAAATAAACAGCGAAAAAACAGATATAACGCAATAAAAACACTACCTTTGTCAAATGGAGATAACTTCATAGTTTACACACCTATCGTTTGTTAATTAAAATAATTAAATAATATAAGACATGGAACAAAAATTTTACGAATATGAGAGATCATTTGATGCTATCATAGAGACATTGACAAAAAAGAACTACCCTGAATGGAGAGGATTTATAACAATGAATGGTCCACTTGTTGAACGTCCCGACATTTTGTTTATCGAGGTAAACCCTGGTCAGAACCTATATCGCCAGCACAACAATAAACCATCATTTAGAGTGAGCAAGATGTATAGCGAGAACTTTAAATATGATAGAAAGCAATACCCTGAAAACAACTTAAAGTACCGTAAAGATGGTACTGTTGAGCTTGAGTACTTCTGCATCGACAACTATAAAAAAGGGTCGGGTGAATGGTATAACTGCAAATTAAGAAAAGAGAGTGCTTATATGAGTAACTTCATCAATATAATAAGCAACACGGCGAAGGTAACCACTGGCGAAAAGTTTGTTGTGGGAAAACAGCCTGAGTGGTATGATACTTTTGGTAAGAAGATTATGATGATGAATATAAACCCTATTGCTACTGATAATAAAAATGAGCTTGACAAGTTGATGAACCGACTGAAACTTGATACATGGAAAGATATTGTTAGACCTCTGCGTGCTCTTGTTAAAAGTACTATTAAGCCTAAGGTTATCGTATTTATGGGTAAGGCTGTATGCGAAAGTTTTGTAACTAAGGCTGACTTGAAGGTGAACCCTCTAAATACTATTTTGGGGATACCTTATATTACTGTATACCGTAAGCCGGGTTGGGACTCGGATAGGAATTTAGGGTGTATTGCTGATCAAATTGCTAAGCAGCTTTAGATTGTTATTTGGTTATTTGGGGTTATTTGGGGTTATTTGAGGGTGAACTTACGCTTATTTTTTAGGTAAAGACAGCTCTTTATTTACTTTTTTTTAGAAAAAAAGTAACAAAAAAATCGGCGCGAG
>CAMQVM010000147.1 GCA_947038135.1 uncultured Rikenellaceae bacterium | reverse complement strand
CTACAAAATAATTTTGAATTTATCAAATAAACATGACGTTACTTTTCTATTATTAAGTGTCATTTACAACATATAGCACAAATTTAGAACTAAACACAACCATATTTTGACAATTCAAGCTTTTTAATTAACTTTGAGCCATAAATTAATTACCACAACTACTAAAATATAGGAATATGTTAAAACAGATGTTTTTGCTGAGTACCGCACTGCTAATTACAGCAACGGGCTACACGCAAGAGAAAAAGAGCCTTACACTAGAGCAGGTAGCTAAAGCTATGCCTGCTGGTATCAACAGCCATAAATCAACAATTATCGATTGGCGTGATGGTGCAAACATTATATTAAGAGATGGTGCAAACTACTCTACCTACAATATTAAAAGCGGCGAAAAAGAGAGCTACACCCTTCCCGAGCCTAAGGTACAACCATCGCTAATCAACGCAATGCGAAAGCACGTATCGAACCCTACATTCTCGCCCGACTCAACAATGATGGCATATACTAAAGGTAATGACCTTTATATAATGGATGTGCAGTCAAGAAACGAACGTGCAATGTCACACGGAGGCACCGATCTAATACTTAACGGCTGGTCCTCATGGGTATACTATGAAGAGATACTTGGACGCTCAACAAATTATAAGGCTTTTTGGTGGTCGCCAGACAGCAAAAAGATTGCTTACTATAAATTTGATGATACCAACGTGCCAATGTTTCCGATATATGATGCAGCAGGACAGCATGGCAAGCTAACAGAGACACGCTACCCAAAGGCAGGCGATGAAAACCCAAAGGTAGAGATTGCAATGGTAGATATAGCCTCAGGTAAAACCACGTGGGCAGACTTCAACCGTGACGATGATCAATATTTTGGCATACCTTTTTGGAGTGCTGAGTCAGATAAATTTATGGTGCCTTGGATGCCACGAGAGCAAAATAACCTAGTGCTATATGAGGTATCACCAATTGATGGCGATAAAACTGCACTATACAACGAAAACCAAAAAACGTGGATTGACTGGATCGGTGATATGGTATTTGGCGAAGAGGGCTTTTATATGACACGTGACTTTGATGGCTGGGAGCAGATATACTACCAACCATTCAATGGCGACTCAGTAGAACAACTAACTACAAATAAGAACTGGAACACACAAATATTAAAGCTTGATGAGAAAAAAGGGTTGCTTTTATTCTCTTCAAGAGCTGATATATCTACTCGTAATGATGTGTATATGCTGAACCTTAAAAAGGGTACTACACAAAAGATATCTACGGGAGACTACAACTACACCAACATAAAGATATCGCCAAGTAATAAACATTTTACAGCAGATATATCGAATGTATCAACCCATACAAAGGCAGTGCTAGTAAACATTGGCAAAGAGCCTATTATCACTGCTATATCAGACAGCAAGGGCGCCGAATATGACAACTACAAGATAGCTAAGGCGCAGATGCGTTTTATAGAGGTTGATGGCTACAAGCTACCTGCATCTATCATACTACCTATTGATATGGACTCTACAAAGCAGTATCCCGTAATTATATCTATGTATGGCGGACCTAACGCAGGCAGTGTTATGGATAGGTGGAATACACCATCAGTATACAACCAACTATGGGCTAACCAAGAGGTTATACAGATATCGATAGATCATAGAGCCTCTGGTCACTGTGGCAAAGAGGGTCTAAACTTTATACATAGATCACTAGGACAAATAGAGCTATCAGACTATATTGAGTGGGTGAAGTATCTACGTACCCTACCCTATGTAGACGCTACAAAGATTGGTATCACTGGCTTTTCGTATGGTGGCACTATGACTATGCTAGCACTTACAGATGGTGCTGACTACTTTCAGTTTGGTATTGCTGGTGGTGGTGTAATGGACTGGCAACTATATGACACGCACTACACTGAGCGATATATGGACCGCCCACAAGACAACAAAGAGGGTTACGACTTTACTCGTGTATGGAACCGTGTAGATAAATATAAGGGCGGAGACAATGCAAATTCAATGGTTAGAATTACTCATGGTAGCCTTGATGATAATGTGCATATGCAGAATACTATGCAGCTGGTTTATGCTTTGCAGATGAAAAATAAAGAGTTTGAGCTTATGATATATCCTGGTGCTTACCATGGTTATGGTGGTGAGCAGAGAGTACATAGTAGAAAAAGTGATCTAACTTTTTGGTATAAGCACCTACTTGGTAAAAAGCTTCCTGCTTTGTTTAACTAAGGTTGGGTTAGAGAAACGGTGTTTCTCGCAAAAGGTTTGGATGTCCCATTTTTAAAGGGAGCAGTCTAAACCTCCATGTCTTGAATTACATAGCTGTTTACCTTATATTTACATTTGTATGTTCGGTAATGCTAGTAAGACAAAAAAGTCGCTACTGATAAAAATTTATCAGTAGCGACTTTTATATTTTGGCTAACTACTAGAGACTCGAAAACATTGTCGAAGGCAAATTAATAATGCATTCCACACGAGACACTTAATAGTCAAAAATCAAATATTCATATTTACAGTAAGAAACCAAATTCACTACTGCCTAACAACTATGCTTCTATGCATCGAACAGAGAGACCGCCAGTCTGCCAATAGCCTCCCAGAACTTCTGTTCTTGCTGGAGGCAAGACAAAGTAGTAATATGCGTTTGCATCACCATCAGGGCTACTAGTCCAGTATGGGGCATACACACGATAGTGCGAGTCAGAATATCCAACCATAGGAAAGTAAACCACCGATCCATCACTTTGCTGTAATTTTCCTGCTTTATCTAAGGCATTACCAAATTGCATCCTTCCACTTGCTACAACAAGATCGCAATCATACTTATCTGGCAGGCGCCACTTCTTACCTTTAAAGTTCCAATTATCACATTGTGTTAATGACTCTTTCCATGTAAACCATCTTCTTGGCTCTGCTGTTGCCCAGTAATAAGGATTCGTAGGTTTGCTATTTGCTGGTAAACATAATTCGGCTTGAGTGGTAAGATCCCAAGATGTACCAATGTTACGGTCAGCAAAATATGGAAAACTCCTTTGTGTGATAGTAATAACAATAGTCACATCATCATCGTTGCTTACGGTGATTGTTGCTATACGCTTACGTGCACCTGCAAAATCATTAGCTGAAATAACAACTTTGAACCTATCACCGTTTATCGTAGCTGGTGCCCAAGTTGGAGAATCTGATACTACACTCCAAACACCACCAATTGATAGACTATTAACATTAAAAATAAAAGTTTCACCTAAGACTTCAGCTGGAACTGCACCAATGTTAGAGCCAATAGCAATAAGATTACTCTTATACACTATATTACCCAATGATGCATTATATCTAAATATTACAGCACCAGTTCCTTTTGCATTTACATTTATGCTCTTTGTGCTTTTACCTAAGGTAGCAGGAAATTTTGGTGTAAGCACAATATCATCAGTAGCTAAAGATACTCTAAAATACTCCTCTAAGCTAACGTTAAAACTTGGCTCATGAGTTAATGGTGCATCTTTCGAGTCTATAAGATTAACTACCGCCACTTCTACGGCTACCTCTTTACCTGCATTTGGGGTTACAGCAAAATCACTACCTTTAGTATCGACATTCAGCACATATTGACCATTGCTTACTACTACATCACCCTCTTCTTCTACGATTATATCGTATTGAATATTACTTGGTGGACCAGTCAACGCCTCACTAGCACTTTTGTAACCTCCTACATTTACCTCACGAAGCTTAATAATGTAATGATAGTTATTCTTGATATCTAAATATTCTTTTGTTGTAGCATCATAGATATCTAAACGGTGATAAACATCTCCATTATCTGTTTTGTTTTTCATTATCATTGCTATGCGCTCGGTCTTCGGCTTTTTATCTGTAAATATTGTTGGAGAAGTACCGATAGATTGCGTAGAGTAAGGATAAGCAAAAATGTAACTAGCTCCTGTAAAGTTATCAACTGCCGCAGTACTAACCGACGGCTGATTGATTTCAGAAACATTAGTTATTTCGGTTATAGCAACCGAACCTGTAGAAGTTGTAACCGAACCATCAGCATAACCGACATTAGACAACTGATACAACTTAAATGTAGTATTGGCAGTAGTATAACTAGCACCCATAACTCCCTCAACATGATTTTGACCACGATAATCAAGCTTTAGTTGCACCTTAGCAACACCACGCCTTACACTGATTGTAGTACCTCCTTTAGAATTAGCTCCCCACAAACCTGCACCATACATAGGTAAACCCTTAGTAATATCTACAAGACCAGCAGATGTTACACTAGTAGCAGTAGTAATCTTTAAAACTTCTTTCAAACTACCCTTCGGTATATTCAAAGATGCTAATGAATGGTTAAACACAACTCGAACATCATCACCAGCTACAATTCCATCATCTTTAGGGAAAGTTATTACCTTGTGGTTTATGTTAGTTGCATCTGTTGTGATACGTTCAACATCAATAGTAGCAGTAAATTTAGGCAAAGCACTATCGGCTACCTTGTTGGCATAGATAATAATATAGGCGCTCTTAATGGCAACCTCAGCTGCTGCATCTCCTGCACGAGTAATAACACCTCTATCTTCAAGGGGCATTGTTATATTAATACGCTGATAGTCGCCTGCTGGATCTATTGGATCGCCAGATTTGCTAGCCTTTTTACACCCGGACAGTGTAAATGTTACAGCACAACATAGTGCCAATAATTTGAAATTGATTTTGTAATTCATAATATAGATTTTATTTAGGTAAATAATAAGTTAAAGGTATAACAACAAAACTCCAACAAAAGGAGTAAGCCTTTTGTTGGAGCATATATCAATTTAGGTGATAATACCTTAAAATTTAGATTAACTTGCTTGGTAAAGTAATTATTTATTGCTACGCGCGCGAAGCAATAAGCTATACTTTGCTTGTATACATTGGTGTGTGTGTGTGTGTGTGTGTGTGTGTGTGTGTGTGTGTGTGTGTGTGTGT
>CAMQVM010000146.1 GCA_947038135.1 uncultured Rikenellaceae bacterium | reverse complement strand
GGCTCCCTTCGGGAGCTGGCTAATTCACAAAACCAAGGTTTTGCGAATTAGCCTATATAGAACAACAAGAAGGACAAATAAGAAGTTAATAGAGTGTTGATAACTGTATAGATATAGACAAAAGATTGGTTGATAACGTGATCATAAGTTATTATAACTTTTGATGATATTTATTTGTTTTATAAAACTACGCTCAGCTTATACGAATATATTTAAGAACCTAATTAAAAGTATTAAAAGTTATAGACTAATGATTGAAACAGTATCAACAGGCAGTTGTTATCATCATCGTGTTAGTCATAGTTACAAACAGTGTTAACAATAAATGGAAGATACTTATAGTTACAGAGTTATAAGATATAGTTGTTATAAAAGAGTGTTTATTACTTTTGAATATTCAAAGAGTTATAAATGACTAACAGTTTCAACAGCTATTATTACTATTACTTATATTACTTAAAGTAATTAAATAAAAAAGAATAAAGAAAAGATAATAAGGAAAGAGATGAGAATAACAGAAGAGAGTAAACGCTGTTTGCAAGGGTTTGTTTTAACGCCTAAAAGGGGTGCTAGGAGTGAATAACTTTGGTGTAGGCATAGCTTAGTCACCCTGAGGATGTGCAATCGATTTAAGAGGTGTGTGTGGAGTTAAGGAGGTTGTGGTGTAGTTAAAACAGCTATGTTGATAACTTTTGATGTTTTCAAGCAGATTTCACGACTATCACATGATTATCTCACTATTATTTCACTATTACCTCACGATAAATTCACTATTATTTCACAATGTCATAATACGAGAAATTACATTTCTCTCTCCCCTGCACAAACAACATCACAAACAACATCATCAGAAGAAACAGAAGAATCCAACAAAGCCAACATCTCCAACGAACTAACCCCACTAACAGGATGAACAAAATCAGGTGCAACCTCGCACAACGGAATAAGCACAAAATCACGAACAGCAATAAATTTATGAGGAACATCTAACAGCTCACTACATATCACCTCACTATTAAAATACAAAATATCAATATCCATAGCCCGAGAGCTATACCCAGCATCAACACCCAACAAATACCCCTCTCGACGCAACTGATAGCCCTCAGACTCCAACAAAGCACTAGCACGAGTCTTGCCAAACAACCTCTCAATATCCCATATCACCTCGAGCAGGGCATCAGCATCAAGCAAAGTATCAACAATAACAACCCTGTTAACAAAGTTATCAACACTATCAAACCCCCACGCCTCAGACTCATAAACACTTGATGTAGAAACTAATACCCCAATATGTAAAGAGATAACTTCAAGCACACGTTCACAATTAACATATTTATCACCAACATTAGCACCAATTCCCAATATAACTCTGTTCATAAATTAACGATTAAGGAAGTTTAACAAGCTTACTAATAGCCAACGTAAAATGGGTAAATATAATCTTAGGGCTACCATTCTGCGATAAGTGGTAGTTGCACTTTTCAAACTCAGATATCAACACCTCAATATTACCATTATGTATATAAGGGTAAAATTTCTTTATAAATTCAGCCTCATAAGCATAAAGTGAGGTTAATGAATTTAACCCTAAACCGATAATAAAGCTATCACGCAGTAGCCCTATGCTATATATCAAAAACCTCTTTTGCTCTTCACGGTTTAAAACAGATACCTCTTCAACCCAGTCCAGCAAGCCAAGATGATCTACCCTAAAACATAAACGCATAATTTTAGTGAATAGTTCAAAACTTTTATCAACATTACCGTTAGTGATATTGTCTATTATAATATTAAGGTTACATATGCTACCCTCGCAAAGCTTAGCAGTGTTATCAATATCTGCAGAGATATCCATAAGCGACAAATGCTCTTTTATAGAGTCGCTATCAATAGGTTTTATATAGGTTGTTTGTGTGCGTGAAAGTATAGTCTTCATTATATGCTCACGATCGTGCGTTACAAAAAGAAAAAGCGTATCGTTTGCAGGCTCTTCAAACATCTTTAACAGCGCATTGGCTGAGGAGTCGTTCATATACTCTGCCAGCCAGATGATGATAACCTTATACCCCTTCTCAAAAGATTTATAGTTAAGCTTCGAAATAAGATGGTTTGCCTCATGTCGTGAAATATTTCCTTGGCTATTTTTTGATATTTCAATAGCCGAATACCAATCTTGCAGTGTAAAATATCCTTTTGGCTTCGAAGATTCAAATAATTCTCTCCATTTCCCAATAAGGTGTTCGCTCACCAACTCTTGCGAGGTTCCTTGAGTCACAGCGTGAGGAGATTTATTTATAGGAAACACAAAATGCAGGTCGGGGTGCTGAAGCGAGTTGTACTTATAACATGAGCCACAAACGCCACAAGAGTCATTTTCGCCCCTATTGGCGCAGTTAATATATTGGGCGTAGGCAATAGCAAGTGCTAAAGATCCATATCCTGTATCTCCCGAAAAGAGTTGCGAGTGAGGTATTCTGCCCTGTTTTACACTCTCAATGAGCTCATTTTTCAACCTCTGTTGTCCTATCACTTCACTAAATAACATAAATTTATATCTTTTTAGATTTTTAATACGACAAATTTATACTATTTTTGTCGTATTACATAATTAATTTGAAAATGATAAATTATTCGAGGAGAGTTTTAAGCAATGGATTAACACTCTTAGTGCACAACGACAACTCAACACAGCTTGTAGCAGTTAATGTTATATATAAGGTAGGAGCTAGAGATGAGCACCCTACAAAGAGTGGTTTTGCCCACCTGTTTGAACACCTAATGTTTTCAGGTACTGCCAATGTGCCCGATTTTGACCTTCCTATACAAATGTCATCTGGTGAAAATAATGCTTTCACAAACAACGATTACACCAATTATTACATCGTTATGCCCAAAGATAACTTAGAGGTAGCTCTATTTATGGAGGCTGATAGGATGGTAAATCTTGATATAAATCAAAAATCTTTGTCGGTGCAGCAGTCGGTGGTCGAAGAGGAGTATAACGAGCGTTACAAAAATAAACCTTATGGCGATCTATGGGAGATACTTCGCACGCTAGTGTATAAGGTGCACCCTTATCGCTGGAGCACTATTGGTATGGATATAAAACATGTGCGTGATGCATCGCTTGAAGATGTGCAGAGCTTTTATGATAAGTTCTACACCCCACAAAACAGTATTGTTTCAGTAGCAGGTAATGTAGACCCTGAAAAGACACTTGATCTTCTTGAAACAGTGTTTGGAGGTATAGCAAAAGGCGAGGAGGTTGTTAGAGATATCCCCGCAGAGCCAGAGCAGATAGAGCAGCGTAGGCTAGTGGTTCATCGAGATGTTCCTGCTGATATGGTATATATCATCTTCCGTATGGGTGAGCGTGCTAGCCGTGAGTTTGCGGTGTGTGATATGATCTCAGATATCCTTTCGGGTGGCAGCTCGTCACGAATGCACCAAATGCTTGTCAAAGAGCGTAGGTTGTTCAACTCGGTTAACGCTTATGTTACAGGGTCGCTTGATGCTGGTATGTTTGTAGTTACTGGTCAGCCTATTGAGGGCATTTCTGCACAAGATGCCGAAGATGCTCTATGGGGTGCACTTGAAGAGATCAAAAACAGTGATATATCTGATTATGAGCTTGAGAAAGTGAAAAATAAGTTTGAGGTAAATACTATATTTGGTGAAATTAATGTTATGAATAAAGCCATGAACCTCTGCTTTTATGAGATGCTTGGTGATATAGATATCATAAATAATGAGACAAAAGTTTTTGCATCGATAACAAAAGAGGAGATTTATGCAGTTTCTGAAAAACTATTTGTAAAAGAGTCGAGTAGTGTATTACACTATTTGAAAAATAGTAAAGAGTAATTTTCACTATACAGTAATAAATAAAATTAAAAATAATATAATGAATATTAAAGGTTCAATAGAAGAGTTAAAAACAATGTTACACACAAAGGGTAACGTAGTAATCGTAACACATCAAAATCCTGATGGTGATGCTTTAGGTGCTGCATCTGCTCTAGCATTACTTCTGCATGATAAAGGGTGCAAGGTAAGAATTATTACACCAAACAACACACCAATTTACCTCCGTAGCATTGAGGCGTTTGATTTTATTACCGACTTCTTGTGTTTCACTCCTTTTGCAATAACAACTCTTCGAGAGGCAGATTTTATCTACTGTCTTGATTTTAATAATATCGCTACACGCACAGGTGAGGTTGGTGTGCATATCAAGAAAAATAAAAAGGCTTTAAAGGTTATCATCGATCATCATCAAGACCCTGATATGGACGCTTGTGATCTTGTGTTTTCAGACGGTGCAGAGTCTAGTACCTGCCACCTTTTGATGCGTCTACTTGTCGAGATGGATATGGTAGATAGTATAACCGACGATATAGCATCTTCTTTATATACAGGTATGATGACAGATACTGGCAACTTTAGCTTTGGCAACCTTTCATCTACACTATATAAAAATATTGCTCTGTTGGTAGATAGTGGTGCGAAGCCTGCTGCAATCGCTAACCGTATATTTAATGTTAAGAGTGAAGAGTCTTTGCGACTAAAAGGACACGCTATTTGCGAAAATATGGTTCTTGATTACTCTACCTGCTCAGCTTATATATCGCTTACTTTAGAGGAGCTAGCACGTTTTACATACACCTCGGGCGATACCGAAGGGCTTGTAAATATACCACTCTCTATTAAAGGCATCTATAATTCAGCTCTATTTACCGAGTCTGATGGTTATATTAAGATATCGCTGCGTTCAATTAAAGATATGGGTGCTGACATGAATAGCTTTGCACGTACTCATTTCGTGGGAGGAGGACATATAAATGCTGCTGGTGCACGCTCTTTTACTACTATGGATGAGGCAATTAGTATCTATAAAAAAGGTATTAAATTAGTATCATCTAATTAAATTATTACTGTTTCTTACTATTTAGGGAGATTCTCAAAACGTTAAATATACTTATATTCAACTATTTAGGTATGGTTTTTATTAATAAA
>CAMQVM010000145.1 GCA_947038135.1 uncultured Rikenellaceae bacterium | reverse complement strand
GGAACAAATATCGAAAAGCAACTAGCTGGCAAGATAGATAAAAAACGCTCTGAAAAAGTGCTAATGCACTTTCCACACGACCATAGGGGAAGCTATTTTACTACTTTAATAGATGGCGATTGGAAGCTGATATATTATTACAACCCAAAATCACCTTCAGAGCCTAGATACCAGCTTTTTAACCTCGCTGAAGATAGAACTGAGCAGAAAAACCTTGCATCAACCCACGCCGAAAAACTTGTAGAGCTAATGCTTACAATGACAGAGGAGCTTAAACTGCAAGATAGCCAATATCCTATTGATGAAAGTGGTAAAACACTTATACCTGTTATACCAGTAATTTAGGCAAGAAGAGTATTACAACTCTACTACACCTTATTAATTTTACGATAAGCAGATGGAGATATACCCTCACATCTCTTAAAATATTGACAAAAAGCAGATTGATCAGAGAAATTTAACATCTCTGCAATCTGCTGATTGTTAAAACCACTAACAAGAAGCATATTCTTGATAATTGCCAACATAGTAGAATCAATAATGTTTTTAGGAGTAACACGCAAACTTGCCTGGGTTATATTATATAGGTTACGACTAGACAAATTCATTAGTTTAGCATAAAACTCAACATCTCTAACTTTATGCTCTATAATATACCTGTAAAATTTTGACATTATAGTTTTACGATGGTTAGTGTTGCTAATAAGCTCATCAATAACGTTTAAATGCACGTGCTCAAAAATATCAAGCATATAGCACTGAATGATATTTGATATTATCACCTTTTTATAAACATACTCGCCAGCTGTGCATATAGTATATATTTGATCTAAAAAAGAGTTTGACATAGCCATTTGCGCCTCAGATAACATATTTGGAGTGTAACACCATAAGACCTTGAAAAATTGATCATCAAAAAGAACTGTCAACTCATCAAAATAGCTATACGAAATAGCATAAACAACCAACTCTAAATCATCTGATTCTTTGTTAACTAAAATATGCTGCGCACTAACAATAATAACATTATTATTTGTAGTTAGGTCAAATCCTTTTGAATTTACACTAAAACTAACACTTCCTTTGTTACATCGCAAAATATAAAACATATTATAATCAATATCCTCTACAAAGCATGAAAAAGAGTCTATTTTATCTATTTTAAAACCATCCATGATAAAAAAATTTTAATTTACAGTACAAAGATACAATATAGTTTGGCTTTTCCACGTTAATTATTCCGAATATATACAATTTTATTCCTGATTTATAAAGTAATAACCTTTTTTTTTTAGTAATTTTGCCGTTGAGAAATAAATCAATTTATATCATTTAATAATAAAACTATGAACTTAAACCGTAAGACCTTCTTTTACAGCCTACTATGCTTTTTAGCATTTACAGGATGTAAAGAAGAAACAGTAGTAACAAAAGGTAAAACTACCTACAATCTTTTAACATTAAAGAAGCAGTCTCGAGAGCTTAGCACAAGCTACTCAGCTTCAATAAGAGGTAAGCAAGATATTGACATCTACCCACAGGTGGCAGGATATCTAACAGAGGTAGCAGTAAAAGAGGGAGAAAATGTTGAAAAAGGAGATGTTTTATTCATTATAGAACAAACACCCTACAAGGCTACCCTACAAGGAGCAAAGGCAAATGTAGCAATTAACAAGGCAAACGTATCAACTGCTGAGTTGAACTACAACAACGCCAAGCGATTAAAAAGCAAAAATATAGTGTCTGAGTCAGACCTAAAATCTAAGCTTAACGCATTAAATAGCGCAAAAGCACAGCTAGACCTTGCTAAAGCACAAGAGGCTTCAGCACAAGCAAACTTAGATTTTACTGTTGTAAAAAGCCCATCAAGTGGAGTTGTTGGAAAGCTGCCTCACCGTCAAGGAGCACTAGTATCGCCATCTCTTCAAGAGCCCCTAACAGTGGTATCAGACAACTCAGATATGTTTGTATACTTCTCAATGACTGAGAATCAAATCCTAGACTTAATGGATCAATTTGGTAGCCTAGATAGCATTATTACAAGGATGCCAAAAGTTAATCTTCAGCTAAATAATGGTTCTATATATGAGCACCAAGGAGTAATTCAGAGTATCAGTGGAATTATCGAAAATAACACTGGCGCAGTGAGTATGCGTGCAGTATTTCCAAATACCGAAAAGAGACTTCTTAGTGGTGGATCAGGCAACTTAAATATTCCTGAAACACGCACAAATGCCTTAGTGATTCCTAAAACTGCAACGTTTGAGATGCAAGACAAAATATGTGTTTATCAGGTAGTTGATGGCAAAGCCAAGTCTGTTATTATCGAAATTGCTAAAAATAGCAATGACCAAGAGTATATAGTAGAGAGTGGTATAGAGGTAGGCGATATAATAATTGCTGATGGTGTTGGTCTAGTACGTCCTGGCACTGAAATTAACCAATAAGAGATTTTCTTACAACAGATTAAACTAAAAAAATGAATATAAAAACATTTATAGATCGACCTATCCTATCGATAGGTATTTCGATTTTCATAGTGCTATTTGGAGTGATTTCTATATTTACACTTCCAATAGAGCTATACCCAAACATAGCACCCCCAGCAGTACGTGTTACGACAATGTACCCTGGAGCTAGTGCCGACGCAATACAGAAAAGCGTTATTGCCCCTCTTGAAGAGGCGATAAATGGTGTAGAAAACATGATGTACATGACATCATCGTCAAGTAATAGTGGCGAGGTGAGTATTAATGTCTATTTTAAACAAGGTACAGATCCTGACATGGCTGCTGTAAATGTGCAAAACCGTGTCTCGATTGGCTCAGGTACACTTCCTTCAGAGGTTACACAAATTGGTGTAACAACACAAAAGGAGCAACCTAGTACACTTAGATCTTTTGCCGTAGTGAGTCCTAATGGTACCTATGACGAGATATTTATCTCTAACTACATGGCTATAAACATCAAGCCCGAGATTCAACGTATTCAAGGTGTTGCTTCACTTGTGCTTTTTGGAGGTAATTATAGTATGCGTATATGGCTAAAGCCTGACATTATGGCTCAATATAAGCTCGTGCCAAGTGACATCACCGCTGTCTTAGCAGAGCAGAACATAGAGAAAGCGACAGGTGCATTTGGCGAGGAGTCAGGACAGGTATTTCAGTATACAATGAAATATTCAGGACGTAAGCAATCGGTAGAGGAGTTTGAAAACCTAGTTATCAGAACCCTAGAAGATGGTGAGATGCTTTGTCTTAAAGATGTATCTACAATCGAGCTAGGAAAAGATAGTTATAGCTTTTCAGGACAGGTAGACGGTGCACCAGGTGTACCATCAATGGTTTATCAAACAGCAGGATCTAACGCAACAGAGATAAACCTTAATATAGACAAGCTTTTTGAAGAGATGCAGGCTAAAATGCCCGATGATCTTGAAATTAGAACTATACAAAACAATAATGACTTTCTTTTTGCTTCAATCAACTCAGTAGTTGTATCGCTTATATTAGCGATTCTACTAGTATTTATTGTTGTTTACTTCTTTTTGCAAGACTTTAGAGCAACGCTTATACCAACAATATGTATTATCATATCATTAGTAGGAACATTTGCCTTTATAAAGGTTGCAGGATTTTCGCTTAACCTACTTACTCTATTTGCATTGGTGCTGGTTATTGGAACGGTGGTAGATAATGCCATTGTTGTGGTAGAGGCTGTACAAGCACGTTTTGATGGTGGATATAAATCAGCATACAAGGCTACAATAGATGCAATGGACGGTCTTTTGGCTGCACTAATTACCACTACCCTAGTGTTTATGGCGGTATTTATACCTGTTTCTTTCATGGGTGGAACAACTGGAGTATTTTACACTCAGTTTGGACTCACCATGGCAGTTGCGGTTGGTATATCGTTTATTAACTCGATAACCTTAAGCCCTGCGCTATGTGCTATGATGCTTAAGCCTAACCCTGAGCCAGGCGAGGGTAGCAAAATCGCTGAAAAGGTACGTAATGGCTACAACAAGAGTTATAACGCAATGCTTAAACGCTACACAAAAGGCACAATGTTTTTCATCAGACGAAAGTGGCTTGCATGGGTATCGCTTGTAATATGTGTTGCACTTCTAGGGTACTTCATGGTAAATACAAAGCAAGGATTTGTACCTGCTGAAGATACGGGTCTATTCTTTGTTGACGTTAGTACTTCTCCAGGAAACACTCTTGACCAGACAAAAATAATATTAAATGAGGTATATGAAGCAATTGGTGATATACCACAGTTTCAGACTTGTGCTCAGGTGGCAGGATTTGGTATTATATCAGGAACAAGTGTAAACTCGGGTATGTTTTTTATCAGCCTTAAACACTGGGACGAGCGCCCAGGAGAAGAGAACTCTGTAAATGCTGTTATTGAAGATATATATGCACGTACCAAACATATCAAATCAGCTCGTATTTTTGCAGTAGCACCAGGTATGATTCCTGGATATGGCGAGGGTGGTGGATTTGAGTTTCACACTCAAGATATGCAAGGTGGCGACATCAGAACATTTTACAACACAACACAGAGCTACTTAGAAAAGCTTAATGCACGTCCTGAGATAGGTAGGGCGTATAGCTCATACAACATCGACTACCCTCAATATGTGGTAGATGTAGATGCAGCAAAATGTAAGCGTGCAGGGGTATCTCCAGCAGAGGTTTTATCGGTACTTGGCGGTTACTATGGTAGCCAATACGCCTCTAACTTCAACCGTTTCTCTAAGGTGTATCGTATTATGATTCAAGCTGATCCTAATATGCGTAAAAATAAAGAGTCGTTAAATAATATTTTTGTACGTGTAGGTAGCGAAATGGCTCCTATATCACAATTTATATCTCTTAGAAAAGTATATGACCCTGTTGAACTTCGACGCTTTAATATGTATGGAAGCATATCTGTTAATGGTACAGTAGCACCAGGTTACAGCTCGCAAGATGCAATTAAGGCGATTAAAGAGGTGGCTGCTAGTGAGATGCCTGCTGGATATGGTATTGACTTTAGTGGTATGACTCG
>CAMQVM010000144.1 GCA_947038135.1 uncultured Rikenellaceae bacterium | reverse complement strand
GGTGGCTCCCTTCGGGAGCTGGCTAATTCACAAAACCGAGGTTTTGCGAATTAGCTTATATAATTAAATACGATTTACACCTACTAAAAGTGCACTGAAGATATCTATTCAGTGCACTTTTTCACCATATCACTCTCACTTTACAACATTCACGCTATCGTACGAGTTATAACACCCTAATCATTTATCAGCCGATCTATAACCTCTTGATCTACCCGTAAAAGAGAATCAGATGGAGCATATATTATAACACCTTTAGAGGCATCTACACTGCTCTTTTCACGATTATTAAGTGTTACACGCACTACCAATGCAATAAAAAGCATTATTGAACAGATTAACAATATACCTCTCTGTTCTATTAGGTTAAACCTCAAAATTTCAATTATTCTACCCATACTTTAACTGTTAAATATCAACATTTTCACCTCTGAATAGTGGCATATATCTCTTTGATGGCGACTCTTTAACCTCAAGGTTTGACCTAAATAATATATCATCTACCTCTTTTATAGTAGCCTCGTCCATAACCACAATATTTGGCCAGCGACGCTCGAACCCATTTACCCCTCCTGCTTTTACTCGAGCATCTAAAACTAGAGTACCATTATATATATATGTATCACGGTAAGCATCGCAGTTTGAGCACAAAAGCCATAACTTTTCACTAATATTAAGATATCGGCTATCATGATTAAGCAGCACCACAAACTTCAAACCTTTGAAATTGTAACTGTCAATCACCTCAACCGCCCTATCTTTAAAAGATACTATGTCATCAGCATAGAGTATTATAGCACCCCATGACTCTAAATAACTCTCAATATCATCAGTTAATGTACCACTAAAGCCTCTAACTTCTCGATTATTATTTTGGTTGGTTGTATCAATAGATAGCTTACCACCATACCCCATAACAGAAGCAGTATGATCCAATACATCAAGTGTTCCACGCATAATGGTAACATCACGCTCTATATCTATATTATCTACAAGCGATTTTAGCACCTCAATATCTCGTATACTTTTGCCACTAGGTAGCGCCGTGATGATTGAAAATTTGTTAAACATCATCTGCCCTGCTCCCCACATTGAAGCTGCCACCTTTTGGGGCTGACCAATATATGTTTTATCTATATTTAAGATTGCAAGATTATGCGCTACTCCCTCTTCTGGCAGCCACATATCATTAATATCGGGCTGCATAACAAGCTTTATAGGAGCTATAAATATAGACTCGGTAGCCTTAGCAATATATACATCTTCCATTGGTGGCACTCCTACAATGGTTGCAGGGTATATAGCATCACGCCTATGAGTTATGCACGTAACATGAAACTTAGGGTAATAATCTTCAAGCGAGTAGTATCCTGTATGGTCACCAAATGGACCTTCATAAAATTTTTCTTCGCTAGGGTCTACATACCCCTCAATTACAAAGTCGCAATCGTTGGGTATATATATATTGTTGGTGATAGACCTAACCATCTTCACACCTTTTTTACGAATAAACCCTGCAAGCATATACTCATCTATACCATCAGGCAGTGGAGCTGTTGCACTATATGTATATGCAGGATCTCCACCCAAGCACACCGTAACGGGCATAAGCTCACCTAACTCTTTGTATGCACTGTAATGACGCTCTCCTGTTTTATGACAATGCCAATGCATAGCAGTAGTTTTATCATCAAGCACCTGCATTCTATACATCCCACTATTTGCTATACCGCTCTTTGGACAGATAGTATTTACCATTGGTAGAGTTATAAACCTGCCCCCATCAAGAGGAGCACACTTCAATATTGGTAACAAAGATAGGTCTACATCATCGCCAAGCATCACCATCTGCTGACACTCGCCATAACCTCTAACCTTTTTAGGCATCCACCCCGCCACCTCACTAAGAGGCGAAAGCATCTTTAGCTTATCAAGCAGACCTTTTTTAGGTGCTGTAACAGTAGCAAAAAGCTTTGTTATTCTCTCACCGAGCTCACTAAGGTTATTGCTTTTAAGCGCCAAAGCAATACGCCTATCAGAGCCATACATATTAGTAATTACAGGAAATGGCGACCCATTATTCTCAAAAAGAATAGCTTTTCCACCCCCAGCACTTTTACACTCTCTATCTGTAAGCTCGGCTATTTGTAGCGAGCTAGATACCATTTCGCTTATTCTAATCAGCTCACCCTCCTTTTCAAGGGTATCAATATATGCTTTTAAGTTACTATACATTTTCACAACTTTTAGTTTACAAGCCCTAAATTTAATCATTTATATTTAAAAAGATACAATTATTGCATATTTTATTTTTTTTGTCTGTATATTAATTAACTTTGTGGTTTCTATTTTGATTAAACAACTTAGTTTAAACAGATAGAAAGATAAATCTTATATAAATATGGGAAAGTACAATATAGAGAATCTTTTAGACAGAACAGAGATAAATATAGACTCGCATCATATATCCACACAACTTCACAATAAAGTTGTGATGGTGACGGGTGCAGCAGGCTCTATTGGTAGCGAAATTGTCAGACAGCTAGTTAAGTTTAAAGTAAAACAGCTTATATTAGTAGACAATGCAGAGACACCACTATACAACCTTAACCTAGAGATAGGTGATAGCACTAACAGTATTGAGATACTATATAAGCTCGGAGATATAAGACAAAAAGAGAGAATAAAAGCCATATTAGCGATATACAACCCACAGGTAATTTTTCATGCTGCGGCATACAAACACGTACCAATGATGGAAAACAACCCTTGCGAGGCTGTTTTATGTAACATTTGGGGTACTTTAAACCTCGCTAAATGTGCTATTGAGAGCGGCGTAAAGAGGTTTGTTATGATATCTAGCGACAAGGCTGTAAACCCAACAAATGTTATGGGTGCATCAAAACGCATTGCCGAGATGTGTGTGCAGATGCTAAACAGCGAGCAAAAGACACAATTTATAACCACACGGTTTGGTAATGTTTTAGGCAGCAACGGCTCAGTAGTACCACTATTTAAACAACAAATAGAGCAAGGAGGACCAATAACAGTAACACACCCCGATATAGAACGATATTTTATGACTATACCCGAGGCGTGTAGACTTGTGCTTCAAGCCTCAGTGCTAGGCTATGGCGGAGAGATATTTATATTTGATATGGGCTCACAAATAAAGATAGTGGACATAGCCCACAAGATGATAACTTTAGCAGGGTTACAACCCAACATAGATATCGATATTATATTTACAGGGTTACGCCCCGGCGAGAAGCTTTATGAAGAGCTCTTTTCGCTAGCCGAAAGAACCTCAGCCACTACACACGATAAGATTAAAATTGCTCAATCGCACTCTTACAACAAAAAAGAGCTACTAAATGAGGTGAAGCAGCTTATTAAGTATGCTCGAAATATAGATATCGAAAACACTATAATATTAATGAAACAGATACTCCCTGAGTTTAAAAGCAACAATTCACCATACGAAAAATACGATAACATAGAAGAGATGAAAAAAAAGGAGGGTGAAAAAGGAGGATAATCGCAATATCAAATATCAATACAAGAACACTAAATATTAATCAATATATAACCACTTTATGTTAGCAATTTCACTACTCGCAATATTCTCAATCGGTATAACAGCCATCGCCCTAGAAGACAAAATAGGTATCAACAAAGCAGCAACAGCGCTTTTAATGTCTATTATATCATGGATTTTACTCTCATTAAGTGGAGATATACAAGACTTCACCACCCCGTTCGTTGAACACCTTGGCGAAATTACTGAGACTCTATTTTTTGTACTCGGAGCACTCACAATGATCGAGCTTGTAGATAATCATGGAGGTTTTCGCTTTATCATCTCTATCATCAAAACCTCACGCAAGCGTAAACTGCTGTGGATATTATCAATAATGACATTTATACTCTCAGCTCTGCTCGACAATATCGCAGCTGGCGTAATTGTGGTATCTATAATTCGTAAAATTGTACCTACACAAGAAGATAGGCTTATATTTGCGTGTATGACAATCATAGCCGCAAATGCAGGAGGTTCATTTTCGCCTATTGGCGACGTTACAACTATTTTATTATGGACTGGTGGCAACATTACACCTTTACATCAAATATCACACCTACTACTACCTGCACTGACCTCTATGGCTGTTCCATTAGCGCTCGTGTCACTAAGATTTGGGAGGCACGACAAATGGGTAATCGTAGCAGACCCAGCGCTCTCGAAAAAGGCTACAACCGAAGTGAGCCTCAAAATCAGAGTTACAATGATATCATGGGCAATTATCACCATGATTACAGTGCCAGTATTTCAGCAATGGACTAGCCTACCTCCATTTATGCACGTGTTTGCAGGACTTGCAACATTGTGGATATATACAGATATAATGCACCGACAACACCCTGAAATAGGTAAAAAGATGAATATGTGTGACGCACTAAGCAGGGCAGATCTTGGCACAATACTCTTTTTCTTTGGCATATTGATGAGTGTTGCTGCACTAAACACCGCTGGCGTGCTTGGAAATATAGGAACAGAGCTAGAGTCGTTGATAGATAACCCACTAGGAATAAGCTTTGTGATAGGTGCAATGAGCTCACTGGTTGACAATATAGCCCTTGTAGCTGCTACTCAAGGAATGTATCCGATTGAAGCAGCTGGCACATATATGGTAGATTCACCTTTTTGGACGTTCTTATCTTATTGTGCTGTTACGGGTGGATCGTTACTTATTATAGGCTCTGCAACGGGAGTTACAATTATGGGTATGGAGAAGATTAAATTTGGCTATTACTTAAAGAAGTTTTCACTATATGCTCTTTTAGGGTATGCTGCTGGTGCTGGTGTATTTTTGCTGCTAAATAGTTAGTGTTAAAGGTAGAACTCTATGTATATAAATTTATTCGTTTATAATCTATAAATAAAAAGAGCCATACCCACCAACAAAAAAGGCATTTTGCAAACCTAAGCTTTGCGAAATGCCTTTTTTTAGTATTACTACATAGGCTGATTCGCAAAACCTTGGTTTTGTGAATCAGCCAGCTCCCGAAGGGAGC
>CAMQVM010000143.1 GCA_947038135.1 uncultured Rikenellaceae bacterium | reverse complement strand
ATATTACTACCTTTGGTGGACATCCAGTATCGGCAGCAGCAGGAGTTGCAGCGATGGAATATATGGAGGAGCACAAGTTGTTAGAGCAAGTGAAATCTAAAAATGAGCTGTTTGTGTCACGTTTGAAGAGTTGTGTTGGTGTTAAAGAGATTCGACACCTTGGTCTTATGATAGCGCTTGATTTTCATGATCAAGAGCTTCGTGATAGAGTTGTGAAGAGGGTAGTAGAGAGAGGTATCATAACTGAAGGGTTTCTTTTTTGTGATACTGCTATGCGTATAGCACCCCCTTTGACAATTACAGAAGAAGAGATAAATTTATGTTGTGATATAATAATTGAGGTGACTCAAAATATAAATTAAAGAGATGCAAAAATATATATATATTCTGCTTGCTTTATTGATCTCTTCTCTGCCTGCCTTAGCGCAGATAGAGGTAGGGGCAGAGCGCATGGATAGCTACCTGCCACTTCTTAGTGGTAAAAGAGTAGGGGTGATAGCAAATCATACTACACTAGTAGGTGAAACTCATCTTATTGATACACTTCATAGTAGAGGTGTAGATATTCGATATATATTTTCTCCTGAACATGGCTTTAGAGGGAATGCAGATGCTGGCGAGAAAGTTAAATCGTATGTTGACAAACAAACAGGTATTAAAGTGGTGTCTTTGTATGGCGCTAGCCCAGCACCACCCGATAGCATAATGAAAAATATAGATGTGCTGATATATGACCTGCAAGATGTTGGAGTGCGATATTTTACATATATATCTACTCTTAAATATTGCATGGAGAAAGTGGCAAAATGGAATAGAACATTGCTGATACTAGATAGACCAAATCCTAATATAACTTTGGTAGATGGCCCTATATTAGATATGAAGCATAAGTCGTTTGTGGGTGTTTTTCCTATACCTATACTCTATGGTATGACAGCAGCCGAGCTCGCTCTTATGGCAAATGATAAAGGGTGGATAGGTGCTGATAAATGTAATGTTGAGATTGTAGAGTGTGCTGGATATAGTCGTGATAGCTATTATAGGTTGCCAGTAAAACCATCGCCAAATCTTCCAAATATGCTATCTGTATATCTCTACCCATCGTTGTGCTACTTTGAGGCAACAAATGTGTCGGTAGGGCGAGGTACACCTTATCCTTTTCAGCTATATGGCCACCCTAAAATGGTGATATACAGCTATCATTTCACTCCTATATCTATGCCTGGAGCGAAATATCCTCCTCAAAAAGATAAGTTGTGTATGGGTGTGAATTTATCAACTACAAGTACTGAGGTTGCCCGAAAGAAGGGTGTGAGTTTAGAGTATTTGATAGATAGCTACAATGTAATTAAGGCAGAGCAAGGGGGTGAATTGAAGTTTTTTAACTCCTTTTTTGAGAAGCTTATTGGCGTGTCTTATGTTCGTAAGATGATTATCGAGGGTAAAACAGCTCAAGAGATTGAGAGTCGCTGGAAGGGTGACGTAGAGAAGTTTAAGTTAGACAGGCAACAATATTTAATATATCAATAAGAGTTAAACAATCGCCTTGTTACTGTTAGCAGCGAGGTATAGTTGTTTGATAATAGTTTCATTACCATTAAAAATATAAACAGATGAACGATAACGATGAGTATACACACGAAGAATTATATGCTTACTTTGAGAATGATCAGAGAGATAAGCGGTCAAATAGAGAGCAATCAACAGCTAAGTCTAAACCATCCAAGAAAGTAAAAAACAATCAAAATGATGTTTTTGAGGTTGATGAAGACTCTGCACTTCTTGATTTTCTGTTTCGTGTAATGCCAGAAAGAAGTAAAACAACAGTGAAGTCGTATCTTCGTAATCGTCAAATATCTATCGACGGTACAATGACTAAGCAGTTTGATTATAAGATCAAAAAGGGTGCTCAAGTAACACTTAACAGAGAACCAATCGAGAATAAATTTACTCACTCGATGTTGAAGTTGATATATGAGGATGATGATATCATCGTTATAAATAAAAAAAATGGACTTCTGTCGATGGCAACAACAAAAGAGCGTAAGCGTACTGCATACTATATCCTTAGTGAGTATCTTAAGGCTAAAGATAGCTCTAACCGTATATTTATTGTTCATCGTCTTGATAGAGAGACTTCAGGTCTTATGCTTTTTGCTAAGAGTATGGAGGTGCAGCATAGATTACAACAAAATTGGAATGATTTAGTGATAGAGCGTAGGTATGTAGCGGTGCTTAGTGGTCGTCCTAAAAATGAAGTTGGCGAGGTTACTAGCTACCTAGCAGAGAGCAGTGCTTTGATTATGTACTCTACGCTTGACCCCTCAAAAGGCGAGCTTGCTACTACACACTATAAAGTGCTTAAGCATGGATATAGTGGTACTCTTGTAGAGTTACAGCTTGAAACTGGTAAAAAGAATCAAATTCGTATTCACATGAAAGATATGTTTTGCCCTATTGTAGGCGATAAAAAGTATGGTGGAAATCCTTCATCTATCGGACGTATTGCCCTTCATGCTCGAAAAATCAAATTTATGCACCCTATTACTGGTGAAGAGATGAATTTTGAAACAGCAGTGCCTTCGCAGTTTATGAAGCTTTTGTAGGTCTTATGATTTTTGGGGCTTTGGTATGTTTTATGGTGCTTTTGTAGCTTTTGATGTTTCGGTGATTTCTGTAATGTGTAGATATTAGAAGTGGTTAGCTTCAGTAAATTATTAATTATGACAATAACAAAAAATAATCTCACCTCCTTAGTAGATATAATGAATCGTCTACGTGAGGAGTGTCCATGGGATAAAAAACAGACTTTTGACTCTCTTAAAAGTAGCACAATAGAAGAGTGCTATGAGCTGATAGAGGCGATTGGTAACCGTGACTTTGATAATATCAAAGAGGAGCTGGGGGATGTGTTGCTACATATTATTTTTTACTCTAAAATTGCAGAGGAGCAGAAACAATTCACTATCGATGATGTAATTGAGGGGTTGAATAATAAGCTTATACGTCGTCACCCTCATGTTTTCGGTGAACTTAAGGTGGCAGGAAGTAGCGAGGTTGTGAAGAACTGGGAAGAGATAAAGCGCAATGAAAAAGGAGGTAACAGAGCCACTTTGGCAGGTGTGCCAACTGCATTACCACCACTTACAAAGGCGTATAGAATACAGAAAAAAGCAGCATCGGTAGGTTTCGACTGGGACAATGTAGATGAGTGTTGGGCTAAGGTTCGGGAAGAGATGTTAGAGTTTGAAGCAGAGGTCAAAAGTGGCGATACTGCCAAGATGGCTCAAGAGATGGGTGATGTACTGTTTTCGTTAATCAACTGCTCACGTAAGTATGGCATTGATCCGTCAGATGCACTAGAGATGACGAACAAAAAATTTATAGAGCGTTTTAACTACATCGAAAAACGTGCAGATAATAAGCTTAATCAACTGTCACTTCCTGAGATGGAGGAGCTTTGGGTGGAGGCTAAAAATAAAGAAAATAGATAATAATTGATATGGCATTAGTTAAAGAAGTAAGGGGTTTTACTCCTAAGTTTGGCGAGAATATATATCTAGCTGAAAATGCTACAATCATTGGCGATGTAACGATTGGTGATGATTGCAGTATATGGTTTGGTGCTGTTTTACGTGGTGATGTTAACACTATAACTATTGGAAACAAAGTAAATATTCAAGATGGTGCAATTGTGCACACTCTATATAAAAAATCTACTACTACCATTGGCGATAATGTATCTGTGGGGCATAATGCAGTGATACATGGTGCTACAATTGAAGATAACTGCCTTATTGGTATGGGTGCGGTTGTTCTTGATAATGCAATCATTGAAAAAGGCTCTATAATAGCGGCTAATGCACTGATTCTATCGGGAACTAGGGTAGAGGCTGGTAGTATTTGGGGAGGTGTTCCTGCAAAGAAGATAAAGATGGTCGATCCTAAGCAAAACAAAGAGATAATAGAGCGTATAGCTAATGATTATCTTATGTATTCATCGTGGTATAAAGAGTAGTTTGAAATAGTTGCAAAAATGTGAAATGCAGCATCATTTTAGGGGTTAGAAGAGATGAGTATATTAGTGTGCTACTTTTTTCTAACCCTTCATTATTCGCTTTTTTTGTAATTTATCAACGCTCTTCTTCAGCTTAGAATTTATTAGTTTTGTAATGGTCTTTAACTATTACTTTGAAGTCCTATGATATCTTTCCAGAAATTAAATAGCCTTTTTCGTGTAAGTCCATGGCACCCAAATGGTAGCTCACCACCTAGTTTTTTATAACAGTACTTAGGGTTGGTATCAATAGAAAACTGCATAGCCTCTTCTGTCGTGGGGTAGCTAAATTCAGAAGGGATTATAGCCCAAAAGACATCTTCATGATATAAATGCCCCTTTTGTGAGAGAAAAAAGTCTATCTCGTTGCTATATTTATCACACGCTGTTATAAAGCTAGACACCTTCCTAAGTGAAAGACCACCATTGCCTATTTTGTTATATAGGTCTTGCTTTAGGTGGTGTAGATATCTACTAAATAGCTTGCGACGAATCCACATATAGCAGCTAATAAGAGGAAACTGATATACAGAACGCTTAACCCATGGTGCTGCGATGCAGTCATAGTCTTTCTCGTACCAGTAGCTAAGTTGATTTTTGAATATGTAGGCATCACTATGGCATATCAATATATATTTAACATCTGTGAAAAGTTCATAAAAGCCCTTAGATAACAGCATATTATTATACCCTGAAATACCATTTTTACGCCCTAGCCACTCGTCTGAAACTCTTATAATAGTGTGGTTTTTCAGCTCTATTTGTGCAGAAAAGTTTTTAGTAGATAGCGATGTAGGAAGTAGAAATATTATCTCAAAATCTTTAAGCTGTTCTATGTTGTTTTCTATAATCTTAACCTCTAGATCTGATAAAATATCTTTATATAGAGGGATTAAAACCTTTATATTTAATGTGTTATTTTTGAGATTCATATTTTGACTTGTACTTGAAATAATAAGAAATTAGCTTCCATGAGCTTATATTGAAAGGGTGTGATTTCATATGCTCTAAAATCTCTTTAGATTTATAGCCGATATATAAATCTGATTTACATATCTGTTTGAT
>CAMQVM010000142.1 GCA_947038135.1 uncultured Rikenellaceae bacterium | reverse complement strand
CTTGTGATATGTTGTCTGATGCCCCCACACGAGTAAATACCCTATCAACAATTCCGATAGTGGCAGACTCAGCAGGCACAAAACACCCTACCTGCGCCAAAATAACAACTAGTGCCGTGGTGCGTAGCAGTGCCGATTTTCCAGACATATTAGGACCTGTAATAATAATAATCTGTTGTGTTTTACTATCAAGATACAGATCATTTGGAATATAACTCTGACCTATTTCCATCATCGCCTCAATAACTGGGTGGCGAGCCTGCTTTATATCAAGCACATTGTCATTAGTGATTACAGGGCGTGAGTATGATGCAGATTTTGAAATTGTAGCAAATGAGTGAAGCGCATCTAGCTCACCTATAATAGTGCTGCTAGTGAGTATTTTATTGACAAATAAAGCCGCCTCAACAACAAGCATTTCATATATCTCAATCTCTAAAGCCAGCGCTTTATCTTGTGCACCAAGCACTTTCTCTTCATACTCCTTAAGCTCAGGGGTAATGTAACGCTCGGCACTTGTAAGGGTCTGCTTTCGAACCCACTCTTCAGGAACTTTGTCTTTATGCATATTGCGAACCTCAATATAGTAGCCAAACACATTGTTAAACCCTATTTTAAGAGATGATATACCCGTGCGAACACTCTCACGCTCTTGTATGGTCAATATGTAGTCTTTACCTTTGATCATCAACTCACGAAGATCATCAAGCGATGCAGAGACACCATGTGCAATAACACCACCTTTTTGTATAATAGTAGCGGGCTCTTCACAAATAATATCACCTATTTTTTTGCATAGCTCAGCACAAGTCTCTATTGTTGATGCCCATTTTTTCAGAGGGTAGTTATCGTCACACCCGCTTAGTGTCTCTTTTATAGATGATATAGCTGAAAGACCTCTTCTAAGCTGAAGCAAGTCACGTGGTGTACACCTAAGCGCTGCAACCTTAGATGCAAGCCTTTCAAGGTCACCAATGTTCGAGAGCTCATTCATCACCTCGATATGAAGATCATGGTGGTTGATGAAATACTCAACTATGTCGTGGCGGTTAGATATCTCTTTTTCGCTCTTTAGTGGCAGCGACAGCCAGCGTCTTATAGTTCTCGACCCCATAGGTGAGTGTGCCTTGTCAACAACATCAACCAGCGCCTTACCCCTTTGTGAGGAGCTATTAAACACCTCAAGGTTTCGAAGGGTGTATTTATCTAACCATACATAGTTATCCTCTTCAATACGAGATATAGTGTTTATATGCTTTGTGTTGGTGTGACAAGTATACTCTAAGTAGTAGATAATAGCTCCAGCAGCCGATGTAGCAGAGCTTAACCCTTCAATACCAAAGCCTTTAAGCGACTTAACCTCAAACTGATTTATTAATCGATTATAGGAGTTGTTAAGGTCAAAATTCCAGTTTTCGATAGGGAAAGTGTGATACTCTTTACCAAACTGCCCCACAAACTGTTCTCGGCACCCCTTTTGAATAAGCACCTCTTTAGGTTTAAATGACAGAAGAAGCTTCTCAGCATAGCCCATATCTCCTTGTGCGGCATAAAACTCTCCAGTAGTGATATCAAGAAATGCTACTCCAATATTATTTTTATCAAAATATATAGAGCCCAAAAAGTTATTCTCACGGCTTGAAAGAACTTCATCATTAAAAGATACCCCAGGGGTGATAAGCTCTGTAACCCCTCTTTTAACAATTGACTTTGTCATTTTAGGGTCTTCAAGCTGTTCGCATATTGCCACTCTCTCACCAGCTCGTACTAGCTTAGGCAGGTAGGTGTTTAGTGAGTGGTATGGGAATCCAGCAAGCTCCACAAATGAAGCTGCCCCGTTTGCTCTTTTAGTAAGAGCAATACCTAGTATCGCACTCGCTTTAATAGCATCTTCTCCAAACAATTCATAGAAGTCGCCTACACGAAACAGTAATATTGCCTCAGGGTGGGTGGTCTTTACACCATAATATTGCTTCATTAAAGGTGTTTCTGCATATTTTCTTATTTCAGCCATCTCTTTTTTTTACTTACGTATTCTTGTTGTTTGTTCATTTACAGCCACTTAAGCTGTAAAACGATATAAATTATTCTCAAATATAATATTTACTTTTTTATTTGCCAAATTATCATATATCTTTGTTGTATAATAATGTCACAAATGCATATACAAAACTACAAAATAGATAACACAGACAGTAACCCTAAATAGCTATAAATATGTACAATGCACAAATTACAAGAAACAACCCAGCACTAATAACACTTTTAGTTGATCGTTCAGGCTCAATGGCAGATACGATTCAGTATGAGGGAGAGAAGGTGCCAAAGTCTGAGGTTGTTACTAAAATCATCAACTCATTAATTGATGAGTTACTATACAGGTGTCGTAAAGGTAGCGACCATCAAAACTACTTCGATATAGGAATATTTGGATACCATAGTGATTCAGTATATTCGCTACTTGACTTTGTTGACCCAGGAAAGAAATTCTTTTCAGTAACAGAGCTAGTAAACTCAGTGGTAAAGAAGAGGAGTACAGTAAAACGCCGCATAGATAGCAAGGGCGATTACTTCTCTTTTTCATCTGACACTAACTGGTGGACTGAAGCTTACAGTGGAGGAAACACGCCTACTTATACAGCACTTAAAACAGTATATTGTGATATTACAGAGTGGATAAAAAAGCATGACAGAACAGAATGCTTTCCGCCAATTATGATACATATATCAGACGGTGAACCATCTGACTCGTCAGAAGAGATGCTGCTTAACATAGCAGACAAGATACGATCAATTGAGACAAATAATGGTAATTTAATATTTTTAAATGTTCATTTGGCATCTTATGATGGCGAATCGATTATATTTCCAGAATCTGAAAAGGAGATAGAGCAGGCACATAAAAATGCTAAATTGCTATATCATATGTCTAGCGATATGCCTGTTCAGTTTCATGATGATATTGCAGCAATGAAGAATACCAAAATTACCAATAAAGATGCTAAAATAAAGGGCGTAGTATATAACGCATCAGTGGTAGATTTAATAAAAGTTTTAAGTGTAGGAACCTCAACAATAAGATAGATGGCTAACAATATATTAACAAGCTTAGAGAGTATATCATCAAGTCTAAAAACGATTAATGATATAAAATTATCAAATCATTTTTATGATAACATTTATTGTGGCAATCATTACGATAAATATGAGGTGATAAAAGATAGTGAAGATTATCAACTATATGTTATAAAGTCGGTTAATAGCCAGATACAAAACTTTATATCATCAGTAAAGGAGGTGTCAAAAATGCACAACTCACCCTTTACAACGTGTAAATACTACCCTGAAGAGTTAATCAGTTATAACGATAACTCTGCGCCACGACATTACGATGTAATACTCATAAAAAAGGCTTCTGGTAGTAACCTAAAAAGTTTTTTTACCTTTATACCTGCTGAATTTTCTAATAAGGAGATGTTTGAAGTATCTAAAAGGCTTACAAAGACAATATTAGCATTTGTTGATTCAAAACTACATATAGATGGAGCATCATACAAAAATATATGGATAGATGATTTTAAGACAGAGCTTATTATTACCGAAAGAACCACTGTAACTCTAGGTGCATACAAAACAGCTGAAGAGCTTACTGAGAGTAATAATAAAATGGTACTGCCTCTATTAATGGTGTGGTTACTAACTCTGCACACGGGTACAAAAGAAGTGCATAGCGATGCTTTTATTGAGCAATTGATATCTCCACAAGTGGCTCTTGAGCACGTAGATAGCTATATTAAGCACGCCGAAGATTTAGAAAAAAGATATAACATACCATTTACAAACATCACAAACCATCTATTTAAAAAAGAGTGTTTGAGTGACTGCCTCTCTACTTTAAGGCTGCTTGTTGAGGTGCAATATGCCGAAATAGAGAATATTGTAGACTTCAAAGAGATTCAAAATATAATCGACTCGTCAAAGTATGACTGTAATTTTCCATCAAGCGAAAACAGAGCTATTATACAAGACCGAGAAACCAAGAAATTTGGATTTACAGATAATTTTGGGCTGAAAGTAACAGAGGTTAAATATAGTATGGTTACACCTTTTCAAGAGGGTATATCGGTAGTGGTGCTATTTGATCTATACTATGCAATGAATAAGTATGGAGAGTATATATCAACTATTGGCTACGACTCGCTAGAGTGGGTGTCTGATCACAACTGCTTTATAGCTTGTAAAAATGGTGCTTTTATCCTTCTGAACCGTGCAACTGAGGTGATATCAAAAAATAGATACAACTGGATAGGTGAGTTTTCATTTGGGTTAGCAGTAGCAGAGAGTAGTGATAGTGGCAAAAAAGGATATATAGATATCAACGGTAACGAGATAACACCTATCATATATGATGAGGCTTTAAGTTTTCATAATGGGATAGGAAAGGTGTGCTTTGAAGATAAGTGGTTTAATGTATCTACTGATGGTGATGTCATAGATAGCATGGAGCAAGGTGTATAATAAATAAGGTTGAAAATATGTGCAACAACACTGATAGAATGCAAGAGATGATGCTCTTTGATAGAGAGCATCTGTGGCACCCATATACATCTATGGTAGATCCACTACCTGTATATATGTGTCATAAAGCGGAGGGTGTATATCTATATCTTGACAATGATAAGAGGGTTATTGATGGTATGTCATCGTGGTGGTGCACTATACATGGATATAACAATAAACGCCTAAACAGAGCAGCTCAAAAGCAGATATCTAAGATGTCTCATGTGATGTTTGGCGGCATAACACACTCACCAGCAATTGAACTAGGAGAGCAGCTTGTAGAGATGCTGCCAATTGGGTTAGATCGAATTTTTTATAGTGACAGCGGCTCAGTATCTGTAGAGGTGGCTCTTAAAATGGCTATCCAGTATCAATACTCTAAGGGGCACAAATCGAAAAATAACATAGCAACAATACAAGGGGGGTATCATGGAGATACATGGCATGGAATGAGTGTATGTGATCCTGAAGGAGGTATGCACTCGCTCTACAATGGTAGGCTTACAGCTCAATACTTTGCCAACAGACCTACTTGTGGGTTTTATGACCAGTGGAATGATAGTGACTTTGACTCTATGCGAGAGATATTATCAAAAAATCATGACTCTATTGCAGC
>CAMQVM010000141.1 GCA_947038135.1 uncultured Rikenellaceae bacterium | reverse complement strand
CCGACAGTGGTATATCTAGCCCAGGCGAGCACCAATGGAAGCGCACAGTACTCAATGCTAAATTTTATACCTTTGGAGCAGAAAGATACCAAATGGTAGACGATTTTCAGAAGGTGCGAGATATTGCAGCGTCAGCACCTTACGACCTGATATATATAATTTCCAACACCAAAAAATATGGTGGTGGTGCAATATATAACTTTTATGGAATAAGCTCAGCAGGGCACGCCACCCAAACTGGAAAAGTTTTTGTACATGAGTTTGGGCACCTACTTTTAGGCTTAGGCGATGAGTACGAAGGTGGCACTTCAGTAGAAGACTTATACCCAAGTGGCGTGGAGCCATGGGAGATAAACCTTACACGCCTAGTAGATTTTGATAAGAAGCATCAATGGCAAAAGCATCTCAATAAAGATACACCTATACCCACCAATGCAGTAGCAGCCAACAGCAAGGTTGTAGGGGTATATGAAGGTGGCGGTTATGTTTCGAAAGGCATATATAGACCATGGATAAACTGTATGATGCGAACACTTAATGATGATGGGTTCTGCCCAGTATGTAGCGAAGGAATAACAGAGATGATTGATTTTATGTGTAAATAATATAGTATTAAATTTGTAATCTTATCTCTTTTTACTACCTTTGAGAAATTTTACTTACCAAAAAATGGTAGTTTATAGCCACTATAAATATATTGTAGCGTTGTATATGTCTATGTATATGTAGTATATGGTTATTGTTAACTTAATAAAAAAAGCGATGATTTTAAATGTAGCACTGGTAGTATTAGCATATTTACTTGGTTCAATACCAAGTGCAGTATGGATAGGAAAGAGATTCTACGGAGTAGATGTTAGAGAACACGGTAGTAAAAATGCGGGAGCAACCAACACTCTTAGGGTGCTGGGGAGACGAGCAGCTGCTCCAGTATTTATTATTGATCTGCTTAAGGGGTTTTGTGCAGTAGTCTTATTTAATTTCAGTACCTTTACAGCAGATGCACACGATCTTTTTATCTTTAAGATAGTGCTTGCAGTAGCGGCAGTATTAGGTCATATATTCCCTGTTTTTGCTAAGTTTAAGGGAGGTAAGGGTGTTGCTACTTTTGCAGGTGCGATACTTGCGATTTACACCTCTGCACTGCTTTGTTCGTTAGGAGTATTTATGATAGTATTTCTTCTTTTCAACTATGTCTCTTTGGGCTCAATAATGGCGGGAATAACATTTCCTCTATTTCTTATTTTTGTATTTAAAGAAAATTCGGGTTTAGCTATCTTTTTTGGGTGCTTAGCATCGGTGTTGCTGCTATTTACTCACCGCAAGAATATCAAGCGAATATTTAAAGGTACAGAAAGCAAGGTTTACCCTTTCAAGGGGATTGGCACAAAAATAAAAGGGTGGTTCAGTAAAAAATAGGGTGGCTACTTAACTAGTGATTTATTGGTTTTGAAATAAAGTCAACAATACACTTTCGATAATTATAATTTTTTGTATAAGACACTGCCTATAAAAATTTCTTGCTTCTGCAATGCTCTCATATAACTGCAAAGCAATCCACACAAATCAGAACAAAATTAATAAATATCCCAAAAAAATCCCTTAAGATGAAAATTCATCTTAAGGGATTTTATATTAAATCAAAACCTACAAATTATCAATAGTATCACTATAAACCGAACATGGCAAAGGGCGCAGGTTATAGGTAGATGCCATAGCACTACCATAAGCCCCAGCAGAGCGAATAACTATAAAATCACCTCGCTTAGTTGCAGGAAGAGAGATATCTTTAGCAAACAGATCAGTAGACTCACAAACTCCCCCCGCAATATGATAGGTAGAATTTGTATCAGTAGACGATATGTTAGCAACCTCATGATATGCGCTATAAAGTGCAGGACGTAAAAGCTCAGTCATACTACCATCAATAATAGCATATTGAGTACCAGCTGCAGTAGTTTTATTAAACAACACTCTACTTACTAACGTGCCACACTGCCCCACCACTGAGCGCCCAAGCTCAAAATGAATAGAACGACCCTCTGCAACCTTAAGATTGTCTGCAATAATCTTGAAGTAGTCTGCAAAAGGAGCAATAGGGTTAACATCAGGATTTTGATAATCAATACCCAAGCCTCCGCCAAGGTTTATGCTCTCGACCCTTATGCCACGCTCCTCAAACCATTTAACAAATGTTTCAACACGCTCACACAGCTCTTTAAAAACAGAAAGATTGGTTATTTGTGAGCCGATATGAAAATGTATACCAATAAATTTAATATTCGTTAATGTAGGAAGCATCTCTACAAATGTATCAACCTCGTGAAACGGTATGCCAAACTTGTTTTCAGCCTTGCCAGTAGTAATATAAGCGTGAGTTTGAGGGTCTACATCAGGATTAAGACGCAACGCCACATTTGCCACCTTACCTTTAAGAGCAGCAAGCTCATTAATTACAGATAACTCCTCTAAAGATTCGCAGTTAAACGAGAATATATCAGCATCTAAAGCAGTGTTTATCTCTGCATCGCTCTTGCCTACACCCGCAAATACTATATCTTGATGCTTAAAGCCCATTTCAAGCGATTTTGCTACTTCGCCACCACTAACACAGTCAGCACCAAACCCATGAGCCGCAATTGTCTGCATTATCTTATCGTCGTAGTTAGCCTTTACTGCATAGTGCACATTAAAACCATACTTGCTGCTCTCAGCCTTAACAATATCTAAAGTCTTAGCTAACAAATCCATATCATAGTAGTAGAATGGTGTAGCGATGTTCTTGAACTTATCTTTTAAATGTATCATTTTATCTTTTTTAAAATTACTATTTACTCTTAAATAAGCTAGTGTTAAGCTTACGCAGAGTCTCTATTTTATTATCTGAGTTAATTAAAAAGGCTATACTGTGCGAGCTAGCACCATAAGAGATCATTTTAACTGGAACATCACTTATAGAGCTAAAAACTGATGAGTTAACCCCAGCCTCTTCGGGTGGAATATGCCCTACAACACATACAATAGTGTTATTGCTATCACAGCTAACATTACCAAAAGGATTAAGATCAGCAATTATACTATCAAGATGATCGGTGTTATCTATGGTAATTGATACAGCTACCTCACTAGTAGTGATCATATCAATAGGCGTTTTGTGAGCTTCGAACACCTCAAATACCTTACGCAAAAATCCATACGCCATAAGCATACGTGCCGAGCATATTCTAACAACAGTAATATCATCTTTTGCAGCAATAGCACAAAATTGCGAATCGACATTTGCCTCATTACTAATCAATGTTCCTGCTGCAGATGGCTCAAGAGTGTTTTTAAGACGCACGTTGATACTGTTACGCTGGCAAGGTAAAATTGTCGCTGGATGCAGTATTTTAGCACCAAAGTATGCTAGCTCAGCAGCCTGAGTAAAGCTCATTTTCCTGATAGGATACGTGCCCTCTACATATCGAGGGTCATTGTTATGCATACCATCAATATCTGTCCATATTTGCACTTCGTCTGCACCGATTGCCTCACCAATCAACGCTGCCGAGTAGTCGCTTCCTCCACGTCCAAGGTTATCAAGCTCGCCTTTATAGTTGGTGCATATAAAACCTTGAGTTATAAATATAGTGTCGGCACTTGAAGCTTTCACCCTAGCCCCTAACGTAGCAGATAGATGCGCTAGATCGACATACCCATCCTCTAATGAGTGCATACTATCAGGCACATGTAAAAGCTCGGCCTTTACTCCCTGCTCATTTAGATAGAGCGTAAAAATAGCTGTTGTTAATAACTCTCCTTGTGCTAAAATATTTAGGTTAGAGTTAGCAGTGTAAGTAGCCGCCTGCTCTGAAATATACACATAAGTAGCATCTACCATTGCGATTGCGCTGCTCGGATTTTTAAGGATTGTAGTGGCGCAAATAGAATATTTAGTCTTTAAATAATCTATGGTCTCAACATCTACATTACCTTTAGAAGCCAAAGAACATATCTTCACAAGCCCGTTTGTAGTTTCGCTCATAGCAGACAAAACAGTCACCTTAGAACCCTCATCTTTAATCACTTGTGCTACTTTGCACATATTCTCGGCGCTTCCAACTGAAGTTCCGCCAAATTTTAATACCTTTATCATCATCTATAAATTATGTATCTTTTTAATCATTGCCAAAATAAAAATATCACTTTTTGTGAAATATTCTTGTTTTGTATTTTTTTTTTTACTATTTTGTGAAAAATTACCATGTAATAACTTGCACACATTTCAAATATTAATGTACAAAGCTACTTTTATATTTTGAATTTTAAAATTAAATTACATAATTAATGTTTTTTATATCATTTCGTTAAATTTAAAACAATGATCACAATACCTGTAGCTGTAGAGCAAATAATTAAAAAAAAGCCATTCTTAGAGAGTGCTTTAATTGAAGGGATAATAAACTTATCTTCACTTTCACGTGTAATTAAGCCAGAGATAGAGGCTCTGCTTGGTAAGCCTATTAATAACGGTGCGATAATAATGGCATTAAACCGCCTAGTGCCACGGTTAGAGCTAATATCGACAATGAAATTCAAGAAGATTGTTAAAAACATTGGAGATATAATTGTGCGTTCAAACTTGGTAGATTACACCTTTACAAATAGCAAAACTTTGTATGGTTGCCATGCAGAGCTTCTTAACTCTATAAAAGAGTATAACGATATATTTTGCACATTTTCGCAAGGGGTGAACGAAACAACATTAGTAGTAAGTAGCTCAATAGCTATGGAGGTTGAACATATATTTGAAAATGAGAATAGGATATCTAAAACCTCAGACCTTTCAAGTATCACTGTAAAGCTTCCTAATGACAATAACCTCTACCCAGGAGTATACTATTATATATTTAAGGAGCTAGCGTGGGATAACATCAATATATCAGAGGTTATATCAACAACAAATGAGTTTACGGTGCTTGTTAGTGATACAGACATACAAAAGGCATTCTCTATACTTATGGAGACCAAAAAGGCTCTTAAATAGGGCGATTCGCAAAACCTAAAATATACTTATTTTCAACTATTTAGGTATAGTTTTTATTAATAAATCACCCAAAAAACAGAACATATAGCTGTTTTTTGGGGTAATACAATTTTTATTTACGCTTTTTTAAAAAAAGCGGCGCTCTAAAGAGCTCGCAAAAAGCACCTACGTGCCTTAGG
>CAMQVM010000140.1 GCA_947038135.1 uncultured Rikenellaceae bacterium | reverse complement strand
CCCAACGATTCCAAGTAGTCCAAGTGTTACTGCTAATATATCTATTAAAATATCTACACTTTGGCTATTGTTTGCTGCCACTAGGTATTTAATGCTGTTTGTGCTTAGCTCGTTATTTGTAGATTTAGCACTGTTAATTAATATGTTTGCAGGGATATCAACCTCTGCGTTTTGTGCCCATTTGATGATATCGCCCTTAGTAATATCATCATATTTATCAAATTTATCAATAAGCTCAGACGCTACCTCCTCTTTATTAAAGCTATTGTATAAGGTCAAAACAGCATTTCTATAACTTCTATCCTCATCATCCATAGCTCTCATTACTCGTGATGTTGCATCCTTGATCTCTCCTTTAATGATTACATCCATTGCAAGCACTCTAATGGTATAGTTATCGCTTTTTTTGTTTAGAAGCTCTGCATATTTAGAACTTTGATCGTATGGAACAGTAGTAAGTAGGGTGGACAAAGATAGTGTTAGATCATATTGATCTTGCTTGTAGTCAATCTTCTTGGCCTCTTTAGCAAGCAGCTCAATACCATCTTGGCTACCTACCTGTACCAAAGCAAGTATCACGCTTTTGTGGGTTTCAATATCTTTATTTTTAACTTTAAACCATCTTACCATTAATGGCTCTAGCTCCTTTATTTTGTACTTTGATACTGCTTGGGCTATTACCCTTTTATCTTTTACATTAGGGGCTATATCAACAATTGCTGCTATGCTCTCTTTGGTATTTATTGTAGCTAGAGCGTTGAGAGCCTCCTTGTATAGCCCTTCTGAGAGTGCATACCTCTTCAGTGTAGCTATACTGCCAACTGTAGAGATAATTTCAAGTTGGTTGATAAAGTAGGTTTCCACCTCTCTATTATTAGTATTGCCATTATCCTTGTCGTTATCCTTGTCATTAACCTTGTCAAGCGCCTTGATAAGCGATGAGGTAACCATGTTTTTAACATCGTCCATATCTGAAGAGCTCGCATATCTAACAAGTCCTGATATAGCTTGTTCCACCTCTGTATTAGTTACATACATATCAGACTGTATCATGCTAAATAACAAATTCATACCCTCATCACCTAATAGTACCATATCACGCATTTGGTTATTATGTATATCTACGGTTTTGGCAGGTGTGTTTTTAAGTATATCTGCAACAACTACCTTAGCAAGTGGTTTTTCGGGTGATTGAGCAAAGCTGTTAATGCTTAGTAGCGATGCAAGGATTGATATTAGTACTCTTTTCATGTGTGTTTATATTTTAAGGTGTCTAAGCTATATTGTTATTGCTGTTTCTGCTTGTTTGTAGTTAAATGTTATCTATTATCGTTAATAGTTGTAGCAGGGTGCAGTTTCTGTCATCAGAAACGATTACAGCATCTGATTTTACCTCTCTTTCAGTGTCAGATATCTGTGCTGTAATACGGTTTTGTATGCTCTGTTTGTTTGTCTTGTCTCTTTTTTCTACTCTCGAAATTCTTATAGCTAATGGAGCTGATATTGTTATTATCTTATCCATTAAAGTATCAATTCCACTCTCAAACATTATTGCAGACTCTATAAATATAGCTTTATCTCTTCTGTTAGAGTTTATGAAAAACTCCATGTCGGCAGTTACAATAGGGTGAACAATTGAGTTTATCGTCTGTCTAATATCTTGATTATTAAATATTATAGATGAGAGTAAAGATTTATCTATCTTGCCATCTTTATATATATCATCAGTAAACATCTGCATTAATTGCTCTTTAATATCAGAGTTGTTGTTCATGAGGTATGATGCCCTTTTGTCGCAGTAATAAACCTTATATCCAATAGTTTCAAGAGCTATGCATATAGTACTTTTACCACTTCCTATACCACCTGTTATACCTATTACCATTATCTTTTGTTTTTTAATACTGTTATATATTGAGGTTGTATATACTGCACCTTAACACCAATAGGAAGCTCATCTACTCGGACTTTATAGAGGTTCTTTTCTATTTGATTATTTTTGTTGTGGTGGAGGTTTTGAGGGTCGTATTCGATATATGGTTTATACATTGAAGGTGTGAAAGTTGTTCCCATGCTTTGTGCTATGTTAAAGCAGATTTCAACTTTAGAGGGTATAGATGTATATCCGTAGCTGTCACTTACACCATCAGCGGTGTGAATCTCTATGTTTGAGTATACTTTAAGCTCTGTAAACCTATCTGTTTGGATTTTGTATGTCACCTCTTTAGGGATTATCATAACACCTGTACGTGGTATGATATCTACCTTACCTACAAAATTATTGTATTGTGCTGTAAGTTTCAGCGGGGCGGTAGGAAGTGAGTCTATGCTATTTATTATACTACGATCACCTTTTATTAATACCGAGCATGGATCTAGTATTGTTCCACCTATCTGCATATATCCACCCTTTAAATCGTGGGTTATATATGGCGATATTGGTATGTATTTTTCGGTGTAGCTATCTAGGTTTATATCTACATTGGTATCGTATATCCTAATAAGTGTTAGGTCTTTGAGTCTGTTTGAAACAATATTCTCTAGTGCAGGAATACTTATTGATTGTTTGTTACTGCCATCATCTTTGCGTAGTATATCAGATATATTTATCTCTACAAGTCTGGATTTCGGAAATAGGTTGTGTAGTAAAAAAGCGTATCCCTTACCGCTGGCCAGTGAGTGCACATCAAAATATGCCTCGCCATCAGCATGAATAGGGTTTTCTATGCCATCGATATGTAGAGGTATTTTTATATCTTGCTGGTAGGTGTCATTAAGGTTGATCATATACCATACTGCCGATGCAATAATTAAAAAGAGTATGAAAAGCGGCTCGCTTACACGCTTTAATAGTATTTTAAGCTGTTTTAACATAGTATTTAATGTTGTTTGCTAAGTAATTGTATCGATGATATACAAGTAGAGGGTGTTGTAAATATATCTACACACCCTCATATCTTATTAAATATGGTAATACACAAAGTTTTATGTTGGCAATTTAATACAATTGTAAGATGCCACCAATATTACTTTTGTGCAATATCACTCATATCTTTCATTACCATTGTCTTGTCAATCTTGATAGAGGTATTTTGGTCAACCTCAAGAGATACACAAGTGTCTTCTACATGTTTAATTGTTCCGTAGATACCACCAGCTGTTACTACTTTGTCACCTTTTTTAAGTGACTCTCTGAATTTAACAAGTTGTTTTTGGCGCTTCTGTTGTGGACGAATCATAAAGAAGTACATTACCACAAAAACTAGAACCATCATTATTATAAATGAATAATCCATACCGCCAGTTGCTGGGGCTGCTGTAAGTGAAAAGATGAAATTTGGAATCATAACTTTAATATTTTTTAATTGTTGTTAAATTTTTAATTTTTGCTTTTTATATTTGCTATCAGCTCTATAACGTATTTACCAGTGGTGCTTATTATCACCACATCAAAATATTCTTCTCCGCTTTTTAGAGAAGTATTGATTGTATAACCAATATTCATCACCTCATTAGCTTTAAGTTGCTTAGTATCAAGCTTCTTTATTGTCATGCAACCGCAAGACCCTTTTACCTCTTTGATGATAGATGTTGTGTCGCTATTGTTTCGTATAGATAGAACCCCCTCTACTGTTTCTCCTTCATATAACGTGCCAATATTTCTACTTGCTGCTGTCATATAAACTGTGCCATCGTAGTGATTTAGATCTATGATATTCTTTTTTGATGCAGCTATGTCAGTATTATATGCCTTGCCATTACCGCTGTTGCACCCAATTAGGCATAGTAATATAGCTGTTGCTGTTAACCTGCTAATCATAAGTTATACTCTATTCTGAAACAAATTTTACTACCTCTTTGCTCTCTTTCAGTCCTGCTATTAATTTATCTAATACACCATTGATGATATTGCTACTTTTGACAGTGCTATAATATTTAGATATCTCAATATACTCATCCATCGTAACATTGTTAGGTATATCATTAAATTGCTTTATCTCAGTTATTGCACAAAGAAGTATTATTCTATCCATTATAGCCATGCGTTCTACATCCCAGTTAAGCGTTAGGGTGTCTATAATTTCTAGGTAGGGAGTTAAATTGTTTATCGTCTTTACAAATAAATCTCTTGCAAAGAACTGATCTTCCATATCTTTATATAGAGGAAGCAATTTTATCTCTTCATAACTTGGAGCAGTAACACAGCTAGCTGCTATGCCCGACACTGTTTTCAGTGCGTGCGATGCTGCATACTCTACATCAATAGTCCAAAAGATAGACATATCTTCTAGCTCTTCATGAAGAAACTCATTGTTTTCTATCTCCTCTTTATAAAAGTTAATTACGAAGTTTTTATGATCATTATAAGCACATTTTTCAAGGCCCATATACTCTTTGTAATACTCTTTAGTAATTGTACTGTTATAGACGTTCTTTACCAGCTCTTTGTTGTTGTTCCAACTTAAAAAGCGTTTATCAAGGTATTCATTTATTGCCTTGCTATTATCTAGCTGCGCAATAACTGGATTTGATGCTAGTCTGTTTTCTAAAGGTACATCCTTTTCTAGCTCATTACTCTTTACTACACTAATTTTATTTTGTGTTTCAGAATATTTTGCCACCTCGCACGGAAGTAATAGCATTAGATGGTACAATTCATAACACTTAGCAATGCTATGATTTAGACTTTTCTGCGATCCGCTTGCTAGCTCTGATTCTGATGTTATGTGGGCATACAATGCTTGTACAACCTTTATTCGTAGTAGTCTTCTGCTTATCATCTTTTACTATCCTTGTTTTAGCTTTAATTAATTTATGTTTTTCGTGGTAATTAGATAGCAAAGATAATTATTATTTTGTTTAATTTTCATAAACTTTTAATTTTTTTTGTTTTATGTGCATTTTAACTGCTATTTTGCGGCTTTATTTATGGTATTTTTGTTTTATAATGAGCCTGAAATCTTATTTTTAGAGCAGTATAGTTCAAGTAATATCTTTTTTGTAGCTGCTATTCCTATAACTTTATGCTCTAGTGGTAATATAATCATAAGTTGGCTCTAAAATAACCTCTGCCTTATCATTTATTAAACCAAATTTTTCTTCCCTGGCAATCCAATGCTTATCACTTTTTTCACCTCTGCTAAATTTTGCTATATCATAATTATCCAAAAATCCGATAACACCAAATTCAGTAGGAATAACAATGTTACCTAGGCTGATTCGCAAAACCTTGGTTTTGTGAATTAGCCAGCTCCCGAAGGGAGCC
>CAMQVM010000139.1 GCA_947038135.1 uncultured Rikenellaceae bacterium | reverse complement strand
AAACTTTTTAGCCTTTGTAAATTGGCTTACTGTCTCTTTTGAAAAAACCTCTACATAGTTTGGAGCTGTACCACCGTTAAGAAATAGAGAGCATATTTCAGATAGAGCCATGGCGTTTGAAAATAGTCCTGCATGACCAGCTATACCACCAGTTACACACGCAAACTCATCGTGCACAATGCCTTGAAGAGTGTCACGTCTAAACAGTGAGTCATATTCTGTTGGGGTGATATTGCTTAGCTCGCTCCATTCAAGAGGTTTATATCCAATGTTTTCGATCTGCATATAGTCGTAAAGAGATTGAGCATATTGATTAATAGGTTTATGGGTAACTTTCTCAATAACCTTTTTAAGAAAGTGAAAGTTAAGGTCGCTATAACGATATTTACCTCTAAAAGTGTCGCTATATGCGTTTGTTACTAGTGAGTCGATCACTTTTTCATACGATTTATCGATATATAAATTTTGAGTTATCTGTATTGCGCTATGCTCTTTGGCAGACTCGGGAGTAATATATATATATGTAGAGTCATATTTTATATCTTTACATACATAATAGTTAGTATCAAATAGGTATGGGTTTTCATCACTTTTTCTGTTTGATACTAGTGGTATCTCTTCATCTTTCGACATTACAAGAGATTTGGTAATAGGAATAATAGCCCTAAATCCCGATGCGTGGTATAGCAGATCTTCAAGGGTCAGTGATGCGTAGGTCTCTTTAGAGTACTCAGGTAACAGGTCGCTAATTTTGTTTGATAGGTTGATTGAGTCTTGCTCTACTAGGTGCATTATAGATAGAGTAGTGGCAAATATTTTTGTGCATGATGCAAGGTCATATATTGTCTCATTAGTCACACTTTTTTTCTTCGAGTAGTCGGTGTAACCGTAGTTGTGCGAATATATTATACCATCGTCTGAGCCTATAATAAGTTGAGCTCCTGGAAAGGCTTTATGGATAATGGCATTGTTGATATGATTATCTATATCCATTATTATGCTGTTGTTTAGTTTCGGTGCTGCACTCTCTTTCTCAACATCAGTTGCAAAGATTGCAGTAGTTAAGAAGCTAAATATAGAGATGCAGAATGTTATTTTTATGTAATTATTCATCTTGATAATATATTATATTGAAGTTTTGTTGGTGTTATATTTTCAGTAACTATCTTCTGTAACAATTCCCTGTAACCATTTTCGGTAGCCGTTTTTGTAAGCGTCTTATGTAGCCGTCTTCTATAGCCATTTTTGTAGCTATTCCTATAAATGTTTCTATAAATTTCTCTACAAATATAGTGACAATTTAGCGATAAAAAAACTATTTTTTAATAATTCGATAAAAATAAAGAGCTTATTATTTATGTACAAAGGTGTTTTATGTAAAAAAAATAAAAAAAATGCAGGAATGTAAAAAAAAATAGCTATTTTTGCCTTTTGTGAAGTTTGGCTTTAGATAGTTCTAGTAGCGGGCTTTACAGTGATTAAAGCATAAACAACGAAAAAGTTTATGCCTGTGCTTATTTAAACCACTTAAACCATCTTCATTATGGAGAATAAAATTAGTGAAACCCCTGTTCTTAACGAACAAGTCGATGCAGTAAAGCATGACGTATTAACAGAGACTACCAACCTTGCAGTAGAAGATACAACTCCTGCTACTGAGCAAGACGTAGATTTGCCTACAACAGAGTTATCTGATTGTGAAGAAGGCGATGAGAATGATAATAACATTGAGGTATCTACAGAGCAGTCTGTATTTGCTGCACATCTAGCTACACTCTCTAAAGAGGAGCTTATTGCGTTATTTCAAGAGAAACTCTCGTCTGCTAGTATTCCATCACTCAGAAAAGATGTTGAGCTTATTAAAATTGCCTTCTATAAAGTGCATCGCACCGATGTAGAGGCAGAAAAAAGAGCCTTTATAGAGCTTGGTGGAGAAGAGGAAGCTTTTGTCCCTAAGGTAGACAACCTTGAGGCTAGCTTGAAAGAGCTCTTTGTAAAGTATCGCCAAGAGCGAGATACCTTTACTAAAGATATCGAAGCAGCTAAAGAAAACAATTTGAAGTTGAAACTTCAAATTATCGAGGAACTAAAGGCATTAATTGATGACTCAGACTCATTAAACCAATCATTTACAGCATTTAGAGAGCTGCAAACTAGGTGGAAAGAGGTTGGTGCAGTGCCAAAATCTAACGTTAAAGATTTGTGGGAGACCTATCATCTTCATGTAGAGAACTTTTATAGCTGTATAAAGATAAATAAAGAGCTTCGTGATCTTGATTTAAAGAAAAACTATGAGGCTAAGCTTATTATATGCGAAGAGGCTGAAGAGTTGCTTATTGATGAGTCAATAGTATCTTCATTTGCCAAATTGCAAAAACTACATGACCGATGGAGAGAAGTTGGTCCTGTTGTTATGGAGCTTAAAAACCAACTTTGGGAGCGTTTTAAAGATGTAAGTACTAAAATCAATAAAAAGCACCAAGACCATTTTGATGCAATCAAAGAAGAGCAGCTTGCAAACTTAGCTATCAAAAGTGAGCTATGTGATAAGTGCGATGCAATGATTGCTGGAGATTTGACATCAAAAAAAGAGTGGGACGAGGCTTCAAAAGAGCTTGTAGAGATACAAAAAATATGGAAAACAATAGGTTTCGCACCTAAAAAAGATAATAATAAAGTGTATGCTCGCTTTAGAGAAGCTTGTGATAAATTCTTTGATAAAAAAAGAGAATTTTTCTTGTCTGCTAAAACAGAGATGGAGGAAAATCTTCAAAGTAAAATATCTCTTTGTGTTGAGGCTGAGGCAGTTTCGCAGAGCGATGATTGGAAAAGAGCTTCTAATGACCTTATCTCTCTACAAAAGAGGTGGAAAGAGATTGGTGCAATACCTCGCAAAGAGTCTAACGCTTTATGGGCAAGGTTTAGAGCTGCTTGCGATGCGTTTTTTGAGAAGAAAAGTGCACACTTTGCAGATACACAAGATAAATTTGCCGCTAACCTTACACTTAAAATGGCTCTTTTAGAGAAGATTAAAGCGTATGAAGCAGGATCTATCGACGAAGGTTTTAATACACTTAAAGAGTTACAACGTGAGTGGATGGAGATAGGTTTCGTGCCGATCAAAGATAAAGAGAGCATTCAAAACGAATACAAGGCTGTTATAGACAAAAAGTTTGATGCACTACGTGGGTCAGAAAAGCAGCGCAAGATAACAAACTTTGAAGAGAGAGTGTCAACTATCAAAAGTAGTGGTAACGCCCGCAAAATGGAGGGTGAAAGAGAGAAGCTACAAAACAAAATTAAGAGTATCGAGTCAGATATAACTATTTGGGAGAACAACATTGGCTTCTTCTCAATGAGTAAAAATGCTGATAGTCTTGTAATTGATGTGAATAATAAGATAAGTAAAGCTAAGAGAGAAATATCTCTACTTAAAGAGCAAATAACTATCTTAAACAAATAATATTTATACTTGAGGTTTTTATCTCAGGTATTAATATATAAATAACTAGAATAATGGTTAATAATACACAAAAGCAAACAAAATATATATTCGTTACAGGAGGGGTAGCTTCTTCTCTTGGTAAGGGTATTATTGCGGCTTCTTTAGCAAAGCTATTGCAGTCTAGGGGGTATAGTGTTACTATTCAAAAGCTTGACCCGTATCTTAATATTGATCCTGGTACACTAAATCCTTATGAGCATGGCGAGTGCTATGTAACAGAAGATGGAGCCGAAACAGATCTTGATCTTGGGCACTATGAGCGTTTTTTAAATACTCCTACAACCCAAGGCAACAACGTAACAACTGGGCGTATATATCAAAGTGTTATAAATAGAGAGCGCAAAGGCGAGTTTCTAGGAAAAACAGTGCAGGTTATACCTCATATTACAGATGAAATAAAGCGTAGAGTCAAGCTTCTAAGCACAAAAAACAAATTTGATGTAGTGATTACAGAGATTGGTGGTACGGTTGGAGATATCGAATCTTTACCATATATTGAGGCTGTTCGTCAGTTGAGATACGACCTTGGTAGCCATAACACTCTTGTAATACACCTTACTCTTATCCCTTATATGTCGGCATCTGGTGAGCTGAAAACAAAGCCTACCCAGCACTCAGTAAAGGCTCTGTTAGAGTCAGGTGTGCAGCCCGATATATTAGTTTTGCGTACAGAAAAAGAGCTTGGTGAGGAGATCAAAAAGAAGGTTGCTCTGTTTTGCAATGTTGATTCAGATGCAGTTATCGAGTCTATTGATGTGCCAACTATATATGAGGTGCCACTAAGAATGTTAAGCCAAAAGCTTGATATCGTGGCTCTTCGTAAACTTGGGTTGAAGGTTGAAGATGCAAAGCTTGATAAGTGGGAAGCATTTGTAGATAGAGTTAAAAATCCTAGCTGTGAGGTTAAGATTGCTTTAATTGGCAAATATACTGAGCTCCCTGATGCTTACAAGTCTATTGTTGAGTCGTTTATTCATGCTGGTGCAGAAAATAATGTTAAGGTAAGGCTTCAATATGTAAATTCTGAGGAGGTTACTGAAGATACAGTGTCTGATATGTTATCTGATATGGGTGGTATATTGGTGGCTCCAGGTTTTGGTGGTCGTGGTATTGAAGGTAAAATAGTAGCTACAAAATTTGCTCGTGAGTCAAATATCCCATTCCTTGGTATCTGTTTAGGTATGCAGTGTGCGGTAATTGAGTTTGCACGTAACGTTATTGGTTTGAAAAATGCAAACTCTACTGAGGTAGATGAGCGCACTCCATATCCAGTTATTGATATCATGGAAGAGCAGAAGAATATAACTGAAAAGGGAGGTACTATGCGCCTTGGTGCATATCCTTGTAAGCTTACTGTTGGATCTAAGGCTTTTGAAGCTTATGGTACAGAGTTGATCTCTGAACGCCATCGCCATCGTTATGAGTTTAACAATAAGTACATAAACGATTATATCAAAGCAGGAATGAATCCTGTGGGTATAAATCCTGATACTGAGCTTGTAGAGGTGGTAGAGATACCATCACACCGTTGGTTTGTGGGGGTTCAATACCACCCAGAGTATAAAAGTACTGTGGTAAATCCGCAACCTCTGTTTGTGAGTTTTGTAAAATCGGTAATGGATTATAAATTATAATCTAATAATTTAATTACTGCCTGAAAGAGTCGCTAATGGCTTTTTTAGGTAGTATATCAAAAAATAATAATGAATAAAGAAAAAGTTATTGGCTTTGTCTTAATAGCTGCAATCCTTTTTGGGTTTAG
>CAMQVM010000138.1 GCA_947038135.1 uncultured Rikenellaceae bacterium | reverse complement strand
TAGAGCGAAAAACGAGACTCGAACTCGCGACCCTAACCTTGGCAAGGTTATGCTCTACCAACTGAGCTATTTTCGCAGGTGTGGGGAGAGCAAGATTCGAACTTACGAAGGCGTACGCCAGCAGATTTACAGTCTGCCCCAGTTGGCCACTTTGGTATCTCCCCTTTTGTTAACAGTCTATAAAGAACATGGAGCCGATGGAGGGATTCGAACCCGCGACCTGCTGATTACAAATCAGCTGCTCTGACCAACTGAGCTACATCGGCGTTACAATGTTTTAACGTCTGCAAAGGTAAATATTATTTTTATACTTCCAAATTTTTCTGCATTTTTTTTTCACTTTTTTTTTCATAAAAACATTAATCACCTCTATATCAACAATTAAAAAAAATAAATAAAAATTCACAAAGCACTAAAATAATATCTCTTTTGCCATAAAATTAATATGTTTAAAACTAAGTGCACTTATTAATATTTATTATAGGTATATAAGAAAAAATAATAAGTGATCTCAAATAATTTTACTACCTTTGCACTTTATTAGCTAATAAATAAGATTGTTATTCGTCTAATAAAGAAGTAATATAAATAGTTAACCACCTAGGAGCGTGAACTCCCTAGTATTTAAGCAAAACCAATTATACATCGATAGATATGAAAAAAAAGAAAATTTCAATAGTGTTGTTTGCTGCATTAGCAACAGTACTAGCAGTAGCAGTAGCACGCTACAACCTAACTAGCACAGAGCTAGTAGGAACTTTAGACAACCAAGTTGTCGCAATATTTGAGTCTAACGACTGTATGGTGTGTCACTCGCCAGATGGTGTAAAGCCATTTTATGCAGTAGGACCAGTTGAGGTTGAGATAGAGAAGGATATGACCTCTGGGTTGCGTTTTATAAACCTTAAGAGTGTTACAGATCAGATAAAGGCAGGAGAGAGTGTGTCTGAAATAGATCTTATAAAGATTAAGCAATCTCTTGTAAACAGCTCTATGCCATTAGACAAATACAAAATGATTCACTGGGGTAGCAACCTAAACGGCGAAGAGACTAGAACGCTGTCTAAGTGGATTAACGAGAGCCGCCAAAAGAACTACACAAATAGCCTAGCAGCAGCAGAATTTTCTGAAGAGCCAATACGCCCTCTTCGTGATAAGATAGAGGTTGATCAGGCAAAAGCTGAACTTGGGTTTGACCTTTTTCATGATGTTAGAATATCTGAAAATAACACAATATCGTGTGCAACCTGCCATGAGCTTACCACTGGTGGTGTAGACGGATTAAAAACATCAAAGGGTATACACGATCAGATAGGCGGTATAAACGCTCCTACGGTTTATAATGCAGCTTTAAATCATGTGCAGTTTTGGGATGGAAGATCTAAAGACCTGCAAGAACAAGCAGGAGGACCTCCGTTAGATATGTTAGAGATGGGTTCTAACTGGGAGCAAATAACGGGTAAACTAAAGGCTGACAAAGAGCTAAAGGCTGAATTTAAGAGTATATATGGAGCTGAGGGGATAACTCAAAATAGCATAACAGATGCTATTGCAGAGTTCGAAAAGACGCTTCTTACACCAAATTCAAAGTTCGATAAGTATCAAAAGGGTGATCTTGCAGCTATCTCAGCAGAGGAGCTAGAGGGCTATGACCTATTTAAAAGCAATAACTGTGCATCTTGTCATGGTGGTGAGAATGTCGGAGGTATAGGATATGACTATATGGGAGTTACACAAGATTACTTTGCTGATAGAGGCATAGAACTGCACGCTAAAGATATGGGTAGAATAGGTGTCACTAATTTAGAAGTTGATAAACACAAGTTTAAAACTCCTTCACTACGTAATATAGCACTTACTGCTCCTTATTTCCATGATGGAACTATTAACGACCTTGCAGAGGCGGTTATAAAGATGGATAAGTATCAAAGTGGCAATGAAATGAGTGTCGAGGATGCTGATAAAATTGTTTTGTTTCTTAACACCTTGACAGGTGAAAATTCTTATATGCAGAAAAATTAGTAGTTCGCAATTTTGTAATGGTCTTGCAAAGTAAAAATAGGGTTGAAATGTAATTTACATTTCAACCCTATTTTTGCTTTGTTATATTGTTGTGTCAGCACATATCTGTTTGCTTATAACTCAATAGGAAGTCCTTCTTTTACGGCATTGTTTGCTTTAACACTCATCTCAACCATCTTGTCAACAATCTTTTTATTTGCTGCTGCAACATTGTTTTTCTCGCCTAAATCGTTTGTTAGGTTATAAAGTGATGGTGCTTTATCTTTGTTGTTAAATACCAGCTTCCAGTTTTCATATCGTACACTTTGTACTTTTCCTTGAGGTCTGAATCCGAATATAGCCTTATGAGGAGATTTTGCTCCCTTTTCGCCAAATAGTATTGGGCGTATATCCTTACCATCGATAACTATATCTGTTGGGATTGTAGCTCCTGAAATATCAGCGAATAGGTTAAATAGGTCCATCGCACCTATAACCTCGGCACTAGTGCTGCCTGCGGTGATTTTTGATGGCCATGAAACAATAAATGGCACACGTATGCCACCATCATACATCTCTTGGTATTTACCCCCACGAAGCAGGTGCTTACGTGTTGGGTCTGTTTCGCCAAACCTGCCGTAGCATCTCTCTAGCTCTTGATCTTTGTGTACTAATGGACCATTGTCTGAGGTGATAACTATAATTGTGTTATCGTCTACCTTTAGCTTTTTAATGAAGTCAACAAGTATACCAACGCTCATATCTGCATACTCCACTGCATCGCCAAATGCTCCAGCTTCGCTTTTTCCCTCAAATCCACGAGGTATAAAGTAAGGTGTGTGGGTTTCGATATTTGAGTACTGCACATAAAATGGTTTGTCGGCTCTTACTGCTTTATTGATAAATTTGCAGGTTTCACGTATAAATAAGTGTGGCAACTCTGCGATATCGTTATTGTCGCACTCTTTTACTATTTGTGCTTGATCCATCAAAGGTATCGGAGGATGGACAATTGATCCATCGCCTCTAACACCTGTTGCTCCAATTCGCTCTGGTCCATGGTCGTTAGGGTAGGGTATGCCTAAAAACCTATCGAACCCATGCACATAAGGCAAAAATTGAGGTAGGTGTCCTAAGTGCCACTTTCCAAATAGGGCAGTGGTGTAGCCTTGCTCTTTCAGTAGCTCGGTAATGGTTACCTCCATCTCATCTTCAAGACCTGTTGTAGAGCTTGGAAATAGCACTGATAGCCCTTTGCCCTTATTTACACGTGGAGCATAGCGCCCTGTAAGAGTTGTTGCACGTGATGGGGTGCTGGTTCCATGGGGAGCATAAAAGTCGGTAAGTCGCATTCCTGCCTGTGCCAATGCGTCCATGTATGGGGTTTTGATATCTTTCGAGCCATAGCAGCTAAGGTCATCATATCCTACATCATCAAGTATAATATGTAGTATATTTGGTTTCTTAGGTGTTTTGCTCTCTTTGGGTGTAGTTTGAGCAAATGCAGTACTGGTAACTCCTAGCAGTGCACATGGAAGTAATTGAATTATTCTTTTCATTGTTTGCAGTTATAAATGGTAGTTTTTTATGGATGTTATCTGTTTAATTATCTGCAAATTTAGTTTAATTTATTTATAATTGCAATTTTTTTTCAGTTAATTTGTAAAATATATCAATATTGGTTTGTTGTTGTGTTTATAGCGAGGTATGAAAGTGTATAAAACAAAAAAAGAGACCACACCAACTATTGGTATGATCTCTATAAGCTTGGAAATGCGTAAATTATTTTCTTAGACCTAGAGCTTTGATAATTGCTCTGTATCTTTCAATATCAATGTCCTTAAGATAGTTTAGTAAACTTCTTCTCTTACCTACAAGACGAAGCAATGATCTTTGAGTTCCAAAATCGTGCTTGTGCGCCTTAAGGTGCTGAGTTAGGTGGCTGATACGGTATGAAAATAAGGCGATCTGACTCTCTGCAGAACCAGTGTCTGTATTAGACTTTCCGTAAGAACTAAATAGTTCTTGCTTTTTCTCTGATGAAATATAATTCATTTCTCTGATATTAAGATTTATTAACGGTGCAAAGGTACGAATTAAATTTGGACTTGCAAATGTTTTTGCTTTTATTTTCGTTTTATTCTACGATTATTTTATTTTACGATATATTTTGCATTATTTTACAAATAAATTTGGAAAAATGAAAATTACTTCCTATCTTTGCACTCGTTAATAGATGGTCCGATGGCCGAGCGGTCAGGCACCGGTCTGCAAAACCGACCACAGCGGTTCGATTCCGCTTCGGACCTCGATTTCCAAGGCTTACAGCTTGCTGTAAGCCTTTTTTATTTAATCTTTTTCGTGTATTCCATTCATCTGTTAAATTATTTCAATACTTAGATGAGGTAATTAAATGATTACTTGGCTATCAAAATTTTGATCTTTGCTTGGTTTGAAATTCACAATCTTTTGGCAGGGATTACAATCGGCTCAAAAGATGTAGGGTTCATCTCTTGTGTTTGGCTTTTTGTTTGACTGAAAATCTGATTAATTGCAATAATGATATTAAAATATTTGTGGCACATTGTAAACGTTTAAATACAGTGATTAAGTCGTTCGATGTAATTCTGAAGTTATAAACACATCACAACAAGTTATCATTCCACACTCCCGAAACTGCATATCTATACAATGAGTTAGATATCCAAATTTAAAATCACTTCTATTTAACAATGAGTTTATTAAGTTATCAGGTATATGTATGTTTAGTGATGTAAATATTTTAATCAATACGTTTTTATATACATTAATAGCTTCTGCTTTATCTTGTTTTGCTCCAATATTTAATTGAACAGAAATTTTATGTATAGAATACGCCTCTCCACTAAGAAGAATATATAGTGAATTCTGAGTATGACCTTTATTTGCACCATCAAAATAAAATAATGGTGTGCTTGTAAGATATAAATCGCCCTTTTTCAACCATTTATCCAATTGTCCAATACCGATTACGTCTAGTGCTGATATAATCTTTTTGACATCATTAAAGATATGTAGTTTTGCATTGTAACCCACCAAGTACTTGGGTTTTGATGTTATGCGCTTTATGAATGAATATGGGGTATCACATTCTTTATTTCACTGCCCGATTATTTAATCACTTAAAAAATAAGGCAATGGAAATTAATCCTAAAGTAATCGATCAGAGAATAGAACTTAAAACTTCTACCACTTTTGAACTATCTAGTGACGAGATGAAACGTCTTTACACTGCTCTTGCTCTCTTTCAGTATC
>CAMQVM010000137.1 GCA_947038135.1 uncultured Rikenellaceae bacterium | reverse complement strand
GGCTTTTATCGCCCTTAACTCCGTCACCATCGGTGTTTTTAGCACACCCGAAAAGTAGTCCTGTTAGGGCGAAACATGATGCCCACATTTTCAAAGCAATTATTTTTTTCTTCATAAATTTGGTATTGTTATTATTTTATTAATTAAAAAATAGTGTGAAACACATATTATCATCATGCTAAACTAACTATTATACAAAGATACGAAAAATAATTTAATTTATCACATTCAATAATTTAGTACTACACTAATTTAGATATATATACAAATTAAAAAGACAAAGCATCAAAAAAAACCTTCAAAAAAAGCGTGCATTGCTTCAAAGACAAGTATAATTTTTGCTATTAGGCAGTGTTGCATTTGCAACATAAATGACAAAGCAGCCATTTGCAACCATTACAAGCAAGATTATTTTGGATTATTATCTATATTGTTGTATCTTTGCATATTGAAACTTACTAAGAATATTAACAGGTTTATTAAAACCTAAAATCATAAATAGTTATATGGCTTTACAGTGTGGAATTGTAGGACTCCCTAACGTCGGAAAATCAACTCTTTTTAACTGCCTATCAAGTGCAAAAGCACAGGCAGCAAACTTTCCTTTTTGTACTATCGAGCCAAATGTTGGTGTGATAACAGTGCCAGATGAGAGGTTAAACATATTAGCATCAATAGATAAACCTAAGGTAATAGTTCCTACAACGATTGAGATAGTAGATATTGCAGGATTAGTAAAAGGTGCATCTAAAGGTGAGGGGCTAGGAAACAAATTTTTAGCGAATATCAGAGAGACAGATGCTATTATTCATGTACTTAGGTGCTTTGAAGATGATAATATCACACACGTAGATGGCTCAATAAACCCTGTACGTGACAAAGAAATCATTGACACTGAGCTACAATTAAAAGACCTTGAAACAGTAGAGGTGCGCATGAGCAAGGTGGCAAAGCAGGCGAAAACTGGCGGCGACAAAAATGCAAAACGCACTTACGATATACTTGTAAAATATAAAGATGTTCTACTACAAGGAAGATCAGCAAGAAGCGTTGAGTTGTCAGACGACGACAAGAAATTTACTGCTGACCTATGCCTACTTACAGATAAGCCAGTGCTTTATGTATGTAACGTCGAGGAGAGTTGCGCTAAAGATGGTAACAAATTTGTAGAGATGGTAAGAGAGGCTACAAAAGATGAGAATGCGCAAGTTATTGTTGTTGCAGCAGCTATCGAGTCGGAGATATCGGAGCTAGAGACCTACGAAGAGCGTCAGATGTTTTTAGAGGAGATTGGACTTAGCGAGTCGGGTGTTGGTCGCCTTATAAAGGCTGCTTACTCACTGCTTAACCTAGAAACATACTTCACTACGGGCGAGAAAGAGACACACGCTTGGACATATATCAAAGGCACAAAAGCCCCAGGTGCAGCAGGTGTTATTCACTCAGACTTTGAGCGTGGATTTATTCGTGCCGAGGTTATCAAGTACGACGACTATATAAAGCTTGGCAGCGAGTCGGCTTGTAGAGATAATGGTAAAATTGGTGTTGAGGGCAAAGAGTATGTTGTTCAAGATGGCGATATTATGCACTTTAGATTCAACGTATAACACTATATTAATAGGTTATTACTGGCAGAGCGTAAAGTACAAACCTTTCGCTCTGCTAATAACTGCTAAACTAATAAAGCGGATAAAACAGCTAAATTATGTCATTATACTGTGAATATACAGAAACATCAACAGACTCGGGAATAGAGCTTCACAAAGAGTACCATGACAAACATTATGGTTACCCTATAAGTAATGATAATGAGCTATTTGGGCGACTTATTTTAGAGATAAACCAAGCAGGACTAAGCTGGCTTACTATATTAAAAAAAGAGCAAAGCTTTAAAACAGCATATAGCAATTTTGATATAAAAAGCATTGCAAATTACACCGCCGAAGATGAGGCTAGGCTGTTATCAGATGCAGGTATAATAAGGAACCGTTTGAAGGTGAAAGCCGCAATACTCAACGCCAATGTAATTTTAGGCATACAAAAAGAGTTTGGGTCATTTAAAAGCTGGCTAGACTCTCAAGGTACTAAGAGTATAAAAGAGTGGGTTTCGATATTTAAGAAATCTTTTAAGTTTACTGGTGGCGAAATAGTTAATGAGTTTTTAGTAAGCACTGGGTATTTAAAAGGTGCGCACGCCGAAAACTGCCCTATATATAATAAGGTATTAGCGCTAAAACCATTGTGGTATATACGCCAGCAATCTGAAGACTCTGTAAAATAGAGCCTACAATTATAAAGTATATAAATTTATATTTCACAAAGAATTATTTAAGTTTATTTGATTATTTATGTTAGAAAGAAAAGTTAGAGTTCGTTTTGCCCCAAGTCCTACTGGTGCTTTACATATTGGCGGTGTTCGTACTGCACTATACAACTACCTCTTTGCACGTCAACACGGAGGAGATTTTATATTAAGAATAGAAGATACCGACTCACAACGATTTGTTGCTGGTGCCGAAGATTATATTATCAACTCACTAAAATGGTGTGGTATCAATATAGATGAGGGTGTTTCTGTTGGTGGACCACACGCTCCATATCGCCAAAGCGAACGCAAAGAGATATATTTGAAATATGCGCAAGAGCTTGTAGCTAAAGGGTGGGCATACTATGCATTTGATACATCTGAAGAGCTTACGGCTATACGCTCGGAGTATGAGGCAGAAGGAAAAACATTTGCATACAACTACGAGATACGCACAAAGCTAAAAACCTCTTTATCTCTACCAGCAAACGAGGTTGAAGAGCTCCTAAAAAGCTGCAACCATTGGGTCGTAAGGTTTAAGATGCCTGAAAACCATGAGATAAAGATGAATGATATTGTACGTGGCAATGTTGTAGTTAACAGCTCAACACTAGACGACAAGGTGTTATATAAAGCCGCAGACCTGCTACCAACCTACCACCTTGCAAATATTGTAGATGACCACCTTATGGAGATATCACACGTTATTCGTGGCGAAGAGTGGCTACCATCTCTACCCCTACATTATATGCTATATGAAGCACTAGGATGGAGCGACTCGCAACCAATATTTGCACACCTGCCGCTTCTATTAAAGCCCGATGGCAAAGGTAAGCTAAGCAAGCGTGATGGCGACAAGCTTGGATTTCCTGTGTTTCCTCTATTTTGGACTGCTCCAGATGGAGAAACAGCACGTGGATATAAAGAAGATGGGTACCTGCCTGAGGCATTTATAAATATGTTATCGCTGCTAGGATGGAACCCAGGCAATGATCAAGAGATAATGACAATTGAGCAGATGACCGAGCTTTTTTCTATTGAAAAGTGTGGCAAGTCAGGCTCACGTTTCGACCCAGAAAAGGCAAAATGGTTTAACGCACAATATATAAAAGCAGCAGATAATACCCAATTAGCAGAGTTATTTTTACCTATATGTAGCGCTAATGGCGTAGAGGTATCTTTAGACTTAGCAGCAAAAGTTATAGGTTTAGTGAAAGATAGAGCATCACTAATAACCGATTTTTGGGGCTTGGCATCATACTTTTTCACTGCACCAACATCTTACGACGATAAGGCAGTGGCTAAATTTTGGAAAAATGATAACCCTAATGCAATAAAAGTGATACGTGATATCGTTAATAATTGCGATACTATTGTAGCTGCCGATTGTGAAGCATTGGTACATGGATATATCAAAGAGAGTGGACTAGGTATGGGAGGAGTGATGAACAGTTTCCGACTAGCTATTGTAGGAGAAAGTAAAGGTCCGAGTATGTTTGATATTATTGAGATACTAGGTAAAAAGGAGACTTTAAGCCGACTTGACATGGCATTAAAGACGCTTTAAACAGCTATTTTTGATATTATTGGTATAAATTTTGCAAAAGATAGTTAAAGTTTATAAAAAATAACTACTTTTGCAGATTAAGTATTAAAAGTATTTAGGCTGAACAAAAAAAATTAAATTTTAAAAATTAATTATAACAAGATGAAAAACGTATTATTTGGAACTGCTATTGCAGTTTTAGGACTTAGCTCATGTGGTGGTGGTCAATTTACAGAGATGAAAACTATCTCTAATGCTCAAGACTCTGTCTCTTACGCTTATGGCGTAATGATGGGTAAAAACATTAAAAGTCAAATGGGTGCTAGCAGTAGTGACTTTAGCTTCGCAACAAGTACTGGTGTAGCTAATAGCATTATTAATGGTGCAGAGTCTCTAATGACTGATGAAGAGATCAATGCAGTTCTTTCGAACTACATCACTAACATCAAGCCTGCAAAAGATATGGCAGCAGAGGCTACTTTTGTTGAGAAAGCTAAGGCTAAAAGCTCAGATATCATAACTACTGAGTCTGGTCTTATGTATGAAATTATTGAAGCTGGTGATGCTTCAACTATGCCACTAGCAACAGATACTGTATCTGTGCTTTACACTGGTACATTCATTGATGGTACTGTATTTGACTCTTCTGAGAAAAATGACAATAAGCCTATGGTACTTGCACTAAACAACTTTATTCCTGGATTCACTGAGGGTGTACAGCTGATTGGTAAAGGTGGTAAGATTAAACTTATGATTCCTCGTAACCTTGGTTATGGTGACGCTTTGAGAATGTTTGAAGTTGAGCTTGTAGATATTACTGAAGCACCTGCTGCTGGAGTTGAAGTTAAGTAATCACTTACTTTACATATATAACGCCCTTTAGACTGATGTCTAAAGGGCGTTTTTTTGTGATAATTTACTGTTATTTGACAATAGTAATTTATTCACACGTAAAAATATATAAATGGTGAGGTTTTTGATGCTAGTAGTTTTTGATACTACTAAATAACAATAAATATATGTAGTTGCTAAACAATTAACTCATCTATTTTTTGAAAGCTGAATTGAAATGTAAAGGTGATAATGCTCAAAGATAATTTAATTTACACACCACCAACTTTACATTGACACATAAATAGCAATTATAAATGCAGTATTTAACAAAAATAACACTAATAGATATATTTAATCACAATATTTGGTTTTAAGGTTGATATTTACTACTTTTGCATCAACACAAGTATGTATTAATCAAAACTGAGACAAATGAGATTTAAAACTATGATCCTACCGATTGCGCTACTGATGAGCACAACAAATATTTTCGCTAAAGAGAATATTCAGGTAATTCCAAAACCTAGAGTTATGGAAGTGACTTCTTCAGAATTTACAGTAACCCATAAAACGAAAATTATTTACAATGAAGGTCTAAAAGCGCACCTTGCTCTTTTAGACCTT
>CAMQVM010000136.1 GCA_947038135.1 uncultured Rikenellaceae bacterium | reverse complement strand
AAAAGCACACCACATAACCCAAAAGCAGTGAGCCTGCATCTCCCATAAATATCTTAAGTCTACGTCCAAGTAGGTTAAAATATAGAAAAACTAAAACCGTACCTAACAGTGCAGCCCCAAGCATAGCATATATTACAAGACCATTTACTGCAGACCAAATAGTTATAAATAGCGCTACACAACCTATAAGTCCTGAGCATAAACCATCTATACCATCAATCAAGTTATAAGCATTAACAATTAGTACAATAGCAAGAGTTGTGAGTGATACCCCAACTACTGGGTGTATTTCATAGGTCGAAAATAATCCACCAAAGTTGTCTATATATAGCCCGCCTATTGAAAGTAGCAGAGCACATGGAATTTGAAAGCTGAATTTAATTTTAAATCCGATACCAACTAAATCATCAGCTACACCAATTACAAAGAGTAAAATCGAGCCTGATACAAAAAGTAAAAAATTACTATATATGCTTCTGTCGAGAGCAAAGGGTTCATAATTCTCTATTAATACACCTCCAATACCTAGCACCAGAAAGAATGACACAAAGATAGTAGGTAGAAATGATATTCCCCCTAACCTTGATATGTTTTTTGTATGAACTTTTCTGCTGTTAAACGTATCAAAAAGTTTCTTTTTCTTTGATATAAAAACGATGTTAGGAATAGTCATAGCTCCTAGCATTATTGAGATAATTAAAGTCGTAAATATAAGAATCAAATCCATAATATGCAAATTATAAACAAAATAATAATGGTCTATTTACCACTGCTTATTTTGTACAAATATAAAAAAAAATACCCAATATATCAAAATTAAAAGAGGTAATAATTATTGGAGTATATAGTTAGTTTTTTGGTATGTTACTGTTAATACCTAATTTATGCTAATATATAACATAAATCATACCATTAGTGTATATAAATAGTATTTATATATGATAATGATTGATTGTTAAATATTGAAGTTAAAACCGAATCTAAAGCTAAATTGATAATCAGACTCTGTTTTGTAGCTAGGAATATGTTTATTGTTATTGTTAAAAGAGAAGTTTACACTAGGCTCACCAAATATTGATATGTTATCAGATAAGTTATAAGCAGCTCCAATACCTGTTTGTATTGAAAATAGTGGTGTATTGTTCTCTATCTCTGTTTTTGTTGTAGATATTAAATTGTCTTTGCTAAAACTCTCAATAGTGCGATTTGTACTGATATTGAACTCTGCCATTGTTGATAGGTTACCATATACCGAAAAACGGTTAGCATCAAAGAATTTATATGATACTGATATCGGCACCCCAATGTAGTTTACAGTTTGTGTTAACTTATAGTCATGTCTGTCTGTTGTTTGAGTAGTAGATTTAGCACGACTATAACTCACTCCTGCACCAAGATAAAGGTTTTTGTACACCTCGTACTTTGCACTCAATGCTACATCTAGCGGAAAATGATGACTCCATGTCTCTCCTTCGAAATTAACAAAACTTACTGAACTGTGATTAGAGTCTGTAATAACACCCATTGGCGGCATTGATAGCGGCATTATATCGCTGGTTTTGCTGTTTTTTGGTGTTGATAGAGAAGATGTAATTGCCAGTAACAAATCTCTGTTTTTACCACCCACTTTAGGTGCATTTGCGATATTTTGCATATATCTACGCCTCTGTTTTGCCAGCTTCTCTGCATCTTTGTAGGCAGCTTTAGTATCCTCTTGCTTTAGCACTACCGATCTTTGTGCCTTTGCTGCTACCTCTTTTGGCTTTTTAGGAGCTTCGATGGTTGTTAAAGGAGTTATATCTGCTGATTGTGATTTTTCTACTACTGTAGAGATGCTTTCAACTGCTGTATTGATTTTCTTTGCTGCCCTAGTAGGTTTGTTAACCGCTAAAACTGTTGTGGCAGGAGTTATATCTGCTACAACTGGCTCTTGTTTTAATATGGGCTGCACTGCCACTGTTGCTATTGGTGATGTTATCTTTGTTGTTGTATCGGGTGTAACATATAAAAACAGCCCGCATAAAACTACTGCCGCAGCCAAGGTGCTAAGGATTAATTTACGACTTATATACTGCTTTGTTGTTGAGTTAGAAATCGGTTCAGTAATCGGCTTAGCAAAAGCACCAAGTTCATTGTGTGTAAACAGCTCGTTCCATAAGGGAGGAGGTGCTTGATTTGAAATATTCTCTGAAAACCTCTTTGCAAGAGCGGCATCTATTTCGTCTATCTTATTTTTTTTATCAACCATCATTTTTGTCAATTAGTTGTTGCAGTTATCTAATAACTCTTTAAGAGTGTTTTTTGCTCTGGAGAGTTGCGATCGTGATGTTTCAGGAGAGATATTAAGCATCTCTGCAATTTCACGATGTGAGTACCCCTCTATGCTATATAGTTTTAACACTGTTTTGTAACCTGTTGGTAACTTTTCTATCAATGCTTGCAGTGCGTCAAAATCTATCGACTCTATAACATGCGAGTAACTAGCGTTGGTGTTATTGTCTACCTCGTAGTCATTAGTAAATATGACTGTCTCTTTTCTTCGTATTGATTCGAGCGCTATCGAAACAAATACTCGGCGCATCCACCCTTCAAACGAGCCAAGAGAGTTAAACCCTGATATGCTTCTGAATACTTTAATAAACCCATCGTGTAGAAGGTCGTTAGCATCATCTTTTGATCGTGTATATCTTAGACATATAGCAAACATTTTGCCCGCAAATAGCTCATAGAGCTGCTTTTGTGCAGCCCTGTCAGCTCTCTTACAGTTTGTTACAATATCGTCTAAATTCACAGTTGTTTATAATCTTGAAATTTTAGTATTCCTTATCAATCTTTCTGTATTGAAAAGTATTCGTATGTATAAGTGTTGGTAATATATGTTTTTCCGTTACGTGTAATCACCTCTTTAGTTATACATTTATGTGTGTTAAACTCATACATAAATGAATAATAACAAAGCTCTGCATCTTCTGTGGTAGTAATACCTGCAAGAAGTGCACTATTTTGTTCGCCAAAGTTATCACAATAATTTAAATATTCATCTCCTGGTACTCCAAATTGTTGCAATCCTATAACATTTTCTAGGTTTGCCATCTTGAAAGTTGCAGTAAGTTTATCATCTCTATTAACGCTAGTGTAGTTTCTCATGCTGCTCTTTAGCACGTTGTCATTATAATTAGTACGGTAGCCATAAGTATCATACTTAATATTTTCTAACACTACATCCTTACCATCAACAACTTTTCTATCAGCCATATTGAGGTCATTTAGCAGGTATACCTCACGGCTTTTGCTTTTGTCCTTCATGGTAAAGTCAACTGTTAGCGTATCACCTTTTGAAGAGTAGGCATACTCAATTAATGTCGTGTCGCTATTGCTTTGAGTTTGCTGGCATATAACTGGTAAAGATGATATTACACTACCATCAACTACTTTTTTATTGCCTTTTTTATCATACTCTGCATACTTAAACGCCGTGATATTTTGGCTATTGGTGTCATGGTTTTCAGAGGTGATTGATGCCAACTGAATCCACCCATACACATTACTACTCTCTTTTTTACAAGATGTTAAACTTGCCACTACTGCTAATAGAAGCGGTAAAATTACTGTTTTTTTCATTACTATCAAAATTAAAAAATTACTGTTATAATAGTAAGATGCATGAGGATGCCAAAACGTTGCATCAGTGGTAAAAAAAAATTACAAAAATATTTATAGCATAAATTAAAGGTAGTTTCAGAAAATATTTATATCTTTGTCAGTTAAATGTGTAATAATGAAAATAAATCTTTGTTTATATAATACTCTTTCACGCAAAAAAGAGGAGTTTAAGCCAATAAAAGAGCCTTTTGTAGGTATGTACGTATGTGGTCCAACTGTTTATGGTGACCCACATTTAGGACATGCACGCTCGGCTGTAACGTTTGACATTCTATTTAGAGTGTTAAAATCGCTCGAATACAAAGTTCGCTATGTAAGAAATATAACCGATGTAGGGCATCTCGAAAATGATGCAGATGAAGGAGAAGATAAAATTGCTAAGAAAGCACGCTTAGAGCAGATAGAGCCAATGGAAGTTGCGGCACACTGCACAAACCGTTATCACCATTTCTTGCAACTTCTAGGGACTTTGCCACCATCAATTGAGCCGCAAGCATCAGGGCATATAATTGAGCAGATAGATATGATTCAAGATATAGTAGATAAAGGGTATGCTTATGAAAGTAATGGCTCTATCTATTTTGATGTTGAGAAATATGATAAAAACTTTGACTATTGTACTCTATCAAGACGTGTGCTCGATGATATGAATAGCGGTAGCCGTCAGCTTGCTGGTGGAGGTGATAAGCGCAGTAATGCAGATTTTGCCCTATGGAAAAAGGCAGCACCAGCCCATATAATGCGTTGGAAATCTCCATGGAGCGTAGGGTTTCCAGGGTGGCACATGGAGTGTTCAGCTATGAGTGCTAAATATCTTGGCAAGCAGTTTGATATACATGGAGGAGGAATGGACTTGATATTTCCTCACCATGATTGTGAAATGGCACAGAGCCAAATTGCTAATGGCGATAAAAGTGCTAATTATTGGGTACACAATAACATGATAACACTCAATGGTCAGAAGATGGGAAAGTCGCTAGGTAACTTTATAACTCTTGAAGAGATGTTTAATGGCAACCATGAGCTTCTACAACAGGCTTACACACCTATGACTGTTCGCTTTTATATTCTTCAGGCATCATATCGAAGTACTCTTGATTTCTCTAATGAGGCGCTTCAGGCTGCCGAAAAAGGATATGAAAGAGTCTCTAAGGCATATAATACTCTTAGCAAAATAGTAGTTAGTGACAGCTCATCGGTAGATGTAGCCTCTTTTAAAGCTAAGGTGATGAGTGCTGTTTGCGACGACTTGAACACGCCAATAGCTATTGCTGAGGTATTTGAGTGGGTTAAAATCATTAATCAAATATATGATGGTAAAGCTACAATCTCTAAAGATGATCTTGATATGCTTAAAGAAGATATGAGATTTGTTTTAGAAGATTTACTGGGGCTTAGTGTAGACTTTAAATCTGACAATAAAGAGGTACTTAATGCCGTTGTAAATACGATACTCGAAATAAGACAAGATGCGAAATTAGCTAAAGATTGGGCTACATCAGACAAAATACGTGACAGGTTGCTTGAGTCTGGCGTGCTAGTGAAAGATCGCAAAGATGGCTTTGATTGGGAACTAAAAGATAATTAATAAATTTAATCTACTATGAACAAAATGAAAAATCTACTCTTGATGGTGCTCCTTTTATGGGGGGTAACATCTTACGCTCAACTTTCAGAC
>CAMQVM010000135.1 GCA_947038135.1 uncultured Rikenellaceae bacterium | reverse complement strand
TGTTATGTCGCATACAGTAGGTAGAAAGTCCCAAAATGCTGAGATATGGTTTGTAACACTACCAGGCTCTATCACGCCATTCCATTTTACAATATATGGAGTGCGTACTCCCCCCTCATAAAGGTCACGCTTTACGCCTCTAAAATCGCCTGAGCTGTTGAAAAACCCTGTGTGTCCTCCCTCTCTGTGCGTGCCGTTGTCTGAGGTGAATACAATAATTGTGTTGTCGGCAATGCCTTTCTCTGTAAGTATGTCCATTACTCGTTGCACGTCGCTATCAAGTCGAGTAACCATCGCTGCAAATGTAGCTAGTGGCTTTTCGCAGGCTGCATAGTGTCCTCCTTTATAGGCTTTCTCTGTAAACATATTATCATACTCACCTAGCTCACCAGCAGGTATAATAAGCTCTGCATGGGGAATTGTAGGAGTTAGGTAGATGAAAAATGGCTTGTCGCTGTTCTCATCTATAAAGTTTAGAGCCTTGTTCATTATCAAATCGTGTGAATACTCTTTTTTGCCAAGTGCAACCTTTTTGTTATTCTCCCAAAGATACTCAGGGTAAAAGCCATGCGCATTAAGCTGTCCTAGGTAACCATAAAAATAGTCAAAACCTTGCTCTAGTGGGTGTCCTTCACTTTTTGGTGCTCCCATGCCCCATTTACCTATTACTGCTGAGGTGTAGCCTTGGTCTTTTATCGCCTCAGCAATAGTTACCTCTGCTTTCGGTAGTGGAGTATCGTATTGCTCACCATTATCAAGCTTTACTCCTGCATTGCCTCTAATAGATACATTGCCTGTATGCTTTCCTGTCATCAGAACGCAGCGAGATGGCGCACTAACAGTCGAGCCGCTGTAATGTGATGTGAATATAACACCCTGCTTAGCTAACGCATCAATAGCTGGTGTTTTGATCGTTTTTTGTCCGTAGCACCCTAAATCTCCTATGCCTAGATCGTCGGCCATTATATAAATAATATTAGGGGTTTTGCTTTTTTGTGCCTGTTGCGATTGTTGTGCAATAGCTGGGGTTGCAGCCGCTGCAGAACTCAATAGTAGTAATAAGTTTCTTTTCATAGTGGATATTATCAATAATTTATTATTTTTGTATTATATTAGTAACTATGGTCAGCTAATAATGTTGCAAATATAGTTAATTTATTTAAATTTAATAATAAAAATATGTTAGAAGTTGTTCTGGTTATGATATCAGGAATATTTATAGGTTATTTACTTCGAAAAAAGAACTTGAAGTATATTCATAAATTCATCTCTGTTTCTATCTATCTGTTACTTTTATTTTTAGGGATATCAGTAGGTGGAAACCCATCTATAATGAACAGCCTTTCAACAATTGGGGTTAGTGCGCTTATTATAACAATCGGTGCTTTGATTGGTAGTTGTAGTTTAGCGTGGGTTGTTTATAAGCTCTTCTTTTTAAATAGAGCAGATAAAAATATTGACGTTTAGTTAATAATAGAGTATCATGCTCGTAATATAAATATAAACAAAAAACAAATTATCAATGAAAGGAAGTTTAATAATAATATCATTCTTTATCTTAGGGGTAGGGTTATCTTACCTTGATCTACTACCGCAGGTGATGTATAATGATGGCTATACAATGTATATCCTCTATCTACTGCTTTTTTGTGTAGGGGTAAGTATAGGTTGTGACACCACTATAATATCAAGTTTGAAAAAGTATGGTTACCTAATGTTTATTTTACCATTAGCCACTATCATAGGTACTATAATCGGCTCGGCAGCTATTAGCGTGCTTATAAAAGATTATACTATGGCTGAGTGTGTGGCAGTAGGTTGTGGTTTTGGCTACTACTCGCTATCGTCAATATTTTTAACAGAGATGAAGGGTCCAGAGCTAGGCACTGTAGCGCTGCTGTCTAATGTTACAAGAGAGATGATAACACTTGTTTTTGCTCCGCTGTTGGTTTTGGTGTTTGGAAAGCTCGCTCCAATATCTGCTGGAGGGGCAACAACAATGGATACCACACTACCAATAATAACACGTTATAGTGGCAAAGAGTTTGTTGTGATAGCGATATTTCATGGGTTTATGGTCGATTTAACAGTGCCTTTTTTAGTGACTTTTTTCGCTTCATTTTAATTTTTTTCGTGTTATCGCTATTAAATCATTAAAAAATAGTTATCTTTGTTGTAATATATAAAAAGTAAAACAATGTCAGAAAAAAAAGGAAACAACAATATAAATATCCGTAACAAGCGTGCAACCTTCGATTACGAGATACTAGATACATACATAGCAGGCATAGTGCTTACTGGTACTGAGATAAAATCTATAAGGCTATCAAAGGCTGCTCTTACAGATTGCTACTGCTATTTCCATAACGGAGAGCTGTTTGTTAAGGGTATGGATATATCTGAATATGCGTGGGGCAGCTATAATAATCACGCTGCTAAACGTGAGCGCAAGCTGCTGCTTAACAAAAAAGAGCTGAATAAATTAGAGCGTACAGCACAAGATAAAGGTGTTGCTATTGTGGGGCTTACACTTTTTGTAAATGAAAAAGGCTTTGCTAAGTTGAAAATTGGTGTCGGTAAAGGTCGTAAAAACTACGATAAGCGTGAACATCTTAAAGAGAAAGATACAAGGCGTGAGATGGACAGAGCTATGAAAAGCTAATGTCTTATGAATAAATTTTTTGTAAATAAAGCTATCTTGGTTATTGCGACACTATCTTTTTTCTCTTCATGTGCTGAGAAGCCCATAAATAGATATAGTATGCAGGGTTTTGCACAAGGCACAACCTATAATATAATATATATAAATGGTGAAATGAGTATTACACAGGCGCAGGTAGATAGCCTGCTTCGAGTGTTTGATAATTCATGTTCGTTGTATAGTCCAAATTCGCTTATATCTAAAATAAATAGAGGCGAAAGCATTGAGGCTGATACTTATATAAGTGAATGTGTCGCTATTGCACGCACTATATCAGCAGAGAGTGGTGGTATGTATGATATAACTGTTAAGCCGTTAGTTGAAGCGTATGGCTTTTTAAAAAGTGATACTAATGCAAATGTTGGTGCTTTGGGGCGTGAAACTATCGATTCTCTACTTCAATATGTAGGTTACCAAAAAGTTGTGATAACAAATAATGTTGTTTCAATGCCTAAAGGTGTACAGATAGATCTTAACTCAATAGCACAAGGATATAGTGTAGATTTGCTAGCTAGGTTTTTTAAAGATAATAATATCACAAACTTTTTAGTTGAGGTAGGTGGTGAGATATATGCTAGTGGAGTGACCGAAAAAAGTACCCCGTGGAGGGTTGGGGTAGACAAGCCGTATGATGGCAATTTTTCACCTGGAGAGTCTCTTCAAACAGTTGTAGAATTGAAAGATATGGGGCTAGCAACATCGGGAAACTATCGAAAGTATTATACTGATGTCAATGGTAATAGAGTAAATCATACCATAAATCCAAAGAGCGGCGAGAGTGTAACTAGCTCGCTTCTTTCGGCCACCATAATTGCATCGTCGGCGGCATTAGCTGATGGATATGCTACGCTAATGATGACTCTAGGTGTCGAAAAATCAATCGAGTTTTTGAAAGCTCATCCTGTTCTAAAAGCGTATCTTGTATATAGTAATGGTACAGAATATAAGGTTTATGAGCAGTAGTATTAATTGTAATAGAGAATAATAGACAATATGAAAAAAGTACGTTTTTTGTATAACCCTCTTTCGGGAGAGAATAAAATATTAGCATTATTAGATTATATAGTGTCGGCTTATCAAGATTGCAACTTGCAGATAGAGCCGTTCAGAATAAGCTCTAAGACTCCTACTGTAAAGGGGCTTGAGGGTGTTGGTGAAGAGCACGACCATATACTTATAGCTGGTGGAGATGGAACAATTAGCAGGGTCGTAAACGAGTATATGAACCTTGGGTTAACCACGCCAATAGCGCTTTTACCTGCTGGTACAGCAAATGATTTCGCTAACTTTATAGGCTATGATAAATCACTTAAAAAGGCTGTTGCTCAAATTCTATCTGGCGAGATTACCGATATAGATTTAGGAAAGGTTAATGGCGAGTATTTTATTAATGTGCTTAGTGCGGGACTCTTTACCGAAATATCGCAAAAGACACCTACATTTTTCAAAAATACATTTGGTAAGCTTGCCTACTATATGAGTAGCCTTAGTGAGTTGCCTAACTTTAAAAATGTGCATCTACGTATCGATTCAAAAGATCTTGTGTATGATGATAACTTCCTTATTATATTTGTTTTTAATGGTAAGTCGGCAGGTAACTTTCAGTTAGCACACCAGTCTGATATATATGATGGGTTGCTAGATATACTTATTATTCGTGGCGATAATGTAGCCGAAACTATAACTACTGCCTTCTACTTCTTTACTAGGCAAAAAGTTAAGTATCCTAAAGGTGTAATTCACTTTAAAGCTAAAGAGCTTTCTATAATGAGCGATGATGAGTTAAGGGTAGATATAGATGGAGAGGTAGGACCAAACCTTCCACTTAAAGTATCTTGTCTTGAAAAAGCTTTGAAAATAATAGTTCCGAAAAAATCTAATTAATATGTCAAATATAGATATCGAGCAGATTTGTATATCGCTGCTACATAAAGAGGTGTGTCCTGCTCTTGGGTGCACCGAGCCTATTGCTGTTGCTCTTGCTGCTGCTCGTTCATCTGAGGAGTTGTTAGGGGGTGTTCCTACATCTATAAAGGTAGAGGTTAGTGCCAACATATTTAAAAATGGTATGGGGGTAGGTGTTACAGGTACTGATATGGTGGGGCTTGATATTGCTGCTGCTTTGGGTGCTGTTTGTGGCCGTTCTAGCTTAGGGTTGGAGGTACTGCAAAATGTTAATGATGGTTACGTGGCAAAAGCTAAAGAGTTGGTTGAGTCTGGTGTCGTTACTGTTGCTATAAGTGCGCAATCTGAAAAGCTATTTGTTAAGGTTACACTATGTGTTGGTGGTGATGTTTGTAGCACCACAATTATTGAGTGTCATGATAATATTGTAGAAGTGGTTAAAAGTGGTGGTGTTGTTTATCAACAAAACGACGCTTTTAGGTGCGATGATAAGATGGAGTATAACAAGGTTGATAAACCCTCTGAGCTGACAGTGAAAGATATATATAACTTTGCTACAACTACTGATATTTCAAATATTGAATTTATACTTGAGTCGGCAACAATGAATTATGCCTTGGCAGAAGAGGGACTGAAAAATAATTATGGCATAAAAGTAGGAAAGAGTATTGCTAAGAGTGAATATACTTATATATTTGGCGATGGAATAATGCAATAGATCGGAAGAGCACACGTCTGAACTCCAGTCACTCCGGAGAATCTC
>CAMQVM010000134.1 GCA_947038135.1 uncultured Rikenellaceae bacterium | reverse complement strand
CGACTACTACCCAGCTCTTCCAACAATAGGTTTAGGTTATGACTATGCATTTGGTGATAAAGTATATTCAGGAGCATTTCAAAATGATGCTAAGCTAGAGGCGGTGTCGTGGGAGTCAACCCGTACATGGGGCGTAGGTCTTGATTTCAATATCAAGCAGTCAATTAGCGTATCTCTTGACTATTATAGTCGTTTAACATCTGGTATTCTTATGGAAGTTGAGGCGCCTGCTTCATTTGGTCGTAAGGGCTATATAGATAATATTGGTGAGGTTTCAAATACAGGTTTTGAGGCTGTAATTAACTGGAACAAAAAATATAATGATTTTGTTTTTGATGTTGGAGCTAACTTCGCCTACAACAACAATGAAATTCTTAACTTAGGCAAAGATGAGCGTATTATCGACAAGCTAATGATTAAGCAGGTTAATAGCCCTATAAATTCATTTTATGGTTATGTTAGTGATGGTCTGTTTCAGTCGCAAGAAGAGATAGATGCTTACCCAGAGTATAAAATGTCGGGTCATACAGTGATGCCTGGAGATATAAAATATAAAGATATCAATGGCGATGGAGAGATAACTGATGAAGATCGTGTGGTGCTAGGTAGTCAAGACCCTAAGTTTACTTTTGGTTTAAACCTATCGGCGGCATGGAAGGGTATATCTGTATCTGCATCGTTTCAAGGGGTAGCAGGTGTTAGTGGTTATCTTCGTGAGGCAGCAACAGGTCAGTTTGCTGGCGAAACAACTAAGCCATCGAGTATATGGCTTGATAGCTGGACTCCTCAAAATACCGATGCGGCGTATCCACGTGTTACAGAGGGAAATACTGGTGTGAGTCTTCCTGGTACTGTATACTCTTCGTTTTGGGAACAAAATGCTGCCTATCTACGTCTTAAAAATGTTCAGGTGGGATATACGTTCCCTGAGGCACTTACTAAAAAGATGAAATTAAATCGTTTACGTATATATTATAGCGGAACAAACTTATTTACAATAACTGATTTCTTGACAGGATGGGACCCAGAGGCTCCAGTAGGATATGGTGCTTACTATCCACAAGTTTCTGTACATTCATTAGGTATTAATATAACATTTTAATCATGAGAGCTAATATTATGAAATTTTCAATATTAAAATATATAAGTGTAGGTTTTATACTCTTCACAAACATCTCTTGCGAGTCATTTTTAGATCGTAGCCCTGGAGACTCACTAAGCAAACCAACATTTTGGCAGACAGAAGATGATGCTATTATGGCAGCCACAGCTTGTTACAATGATTGGTGGTCGGGTAGTACAATACTATATCTTGATTGTGCTTCTGACAACTCATTTAATAATTTTTACTGGGAGGGGTGGACTAACAGAGGCAATGGTAGTATTTCGGCAAGTGATACTGGTTCATCTACTTATGGTTATAGCACAATTACACGTTGTAATGACCTATTTGAAAATATTGATAGGTGTGCATTCACTACTGATGGTCTTAAAGATGAGTTGATTGCAGAGGCGAAGTTTATTCGTGCCTTTAGGTATATGATTATGACTCAAGATTATGGAAGTGTGCCACTAATAACCGAATCTCTTCCAACAGTTGAATCGGCACGTCTTCCAAGAACTGATAGAGAGGTGTTGATTAAATTTATTCTTGATGAGTTTGATGCAGCTATAGCAGTGTTGCCAGTTGAGCCTCGGCTTACTGGAACTATCTCAAAAGGAGCGGTTTATGCTATAAAGATGCGCTTTCTGCTAAACTTACGTCGTTATCAAGAGGCTTCAGATGTAGCAAAACAGATTATAGATCTAAATAAATACTCGCTTTATCAATCATATACAGGTCTGTTTGAGATGGCAAATGAGGGTAATAGTGAAGTTATTCTTGATATTCAGTATATCTCAAAAGAGCATGGCAATGGCACTATTGGGCAGATGTATAATAATGGCGATGGTGGTTGGTCGTCACTTGTTCCGATTCAGTCGCTTGTAGATGCATACGAAACAGCAGATGGTTTGACAATCGATGAGTGGAGTGAGTATAATAGTAGTAAGCCTTACAAAAATAGAGATCCACGGCTTCGTGCTACTGTTATATTTCCTGGTCAAATATGGGCGGGAGTAAATGGTGATCGTGTGTTTGATACTGTATCTACCGAGAATAATCCTGATCATCCTAAGCAGGCAACAAACTGCTCGCAATCGGGTTATACATACAAAAAATATACTAACCCAATGAGCCAGTATGATAATGTGTGGGATACAGGAATGAATATTATAATGTGTCGTTATGCTGAGGTTCTTCTTACTTATGCTGAGGCAAATATCGAGCTTGGTAATATAACCGAAGATGTGTATAGTGCAATTAATTCAGTGCGTCAGCGTGCTGGTATGCCTGTTGTTGACAAAGCTAAATATAATAATCAAGCTACGCTGCGTGAGCTAGTGCGTCGTGAGCGACGTGTAGAACTTGCTGGTGAGGGTTTTCGTCGTGATGATATCATTCGTTGGAACATCGCTAAAGATGTTATGAATGGTTATATTTATGGTTGTCGTCAAGGTTCTATATTAGATAGTGATGTAGCATCTGCAACTCTTGAAGGCGATCGTGTTAACTTAGATGGTGAACATTATCGTATCGAAAGCCGTGTTTATGAAGACAAACATAACTACTTGCCTATTCCACTCAGTGAAATAGAGAAGAATCCTAGTCTAACGCAGACACCAGGTTACTAATAGGCTATTTGACTTTATGTTGCTATAAAAAGCACCATTGCAAAATTACTTAAATATAGCTCTCGAAATTGTGAGGTTGTGGGTAGTTTTGTGATGGTGTTTTTTTAGTTTTGAAATAGTCTGATTTAAAGTTTTGATATGTTTGTTTTGTTGTTTAGAATTAATTGAGTATCTTTACAACTTAATAGTATGCAAAATTCAATCAAAAACATTAAAATGAAAAGAATCGATTTCAAATTTTGGGCAGTAGCCCTCATCTTAGCATTGTCAATATAAAGTTGCTCAAAAGTAGAGGGTGGCGCAGATGATCCATCTTTACAAAATTCACTTGTAAAAATCAAATTACCGTTAGTTTCGGGAGTTGCAGAGAGTCGAGCAGGAGGTTCGCCTGAAGCTAATGAAATAGCTATTCATACTGCCTATGTAGTTGTTTATAATACAGATGCAGCAGATAGTGATGTTCCGAAAATTGCTAAGCAAATAGCCGTTGAGGATATAAAGCCTAGTGGCGACCCAGCATTAAGTCATACTATTTTGGCTTTTACAGCACAAGACAATATTTTGGTAGGTGATATTGTCCATGTTATTTTCAACAAAGAGGTTGCAAATTTGTTAGGTATCACAAAATCTAAGTTTATTTCAGATTTTGTATTAGGCAGTACAACAGGGCTAGTTAATCCCGCTACTAATGGGTTGCCAATGTATGGCAATGGTGAGTGGAGTGCTAAAGGCAGTCCTATAATCTCTGTTAGACGTGCAGTAGCTAAGGTTCAGTTAAAGCTTGATTATAATGGAGGTTCTCATGTTGAAGGAGATCTAGGTAGTACTTACACCATAGATAAAACTACATATAGGTTATATCAACTTTCAGATATAGGTTATATTGACGGGTCGGCACCTGCTTCAACAACATCTGAGCCTATTTTAATAAATGTAAGCGAAGATATCAGAGAAAAGTCTGCATTGATGGGAGATAACTATACAGGAGCAAATTATATTTTCGCTTACCCTTATGCAACAAAATCTATTGGTAAAAATCCTATAACCCTATCTAATACCGTGTCATCTGCATCTCGCTTGGCTATGATAATGAAAAATGAGGTTAGCGCAGGAGTTTTTCAGTATCACAGATTAGATATTTACGATCATTTAAATAGCGAGCATTTAGATATCAAGTCTAATAATCACTACTCTGTACGTGTGCGCAAAGTTTCACAGCGTGGCTACAATACAGCTACCGAGGCTTTAAATAATCCACCAAGTAATGTTGAGTATGATCTTATTGTTGAAGATGGAGATGCAGCGATAAGTAATGGTCAGTATCTGCTTAATGTAGGTGGTGAAAAAGAGATTATTGTAAATGGATCAACTGGAGTTGCTCCAGTAGTAGAGCTAGCTAAGGTTGTGCGTGTAACCTCTGGCTCAGCACCATTAAATGAACCTACGCCCTTCTCTTTTAAGTTAGACGAAGCCTTTTTCCGTGTAGGTGATATAGCTGTTACTCTCGACAATGAAATTTTATCGTTAGGCGATGAGGTTAAAAGTGTAAATGTTAAAGTGTCAGGAAATGGAGTTATTATATTCCAATACAGAGCAACTTTAGGTAACATAGATTACACAAGCAAGCCAATAAAGATAATATCTAACGGAGGTGTTATTAATATCGAGGGTTTTGTTAGTGGAGTAGATGTAGCTAATGGATATTGCGCAAAAGAGAAGTTTGATATTGTAGTATCTAAAGGTTATAAATTTAGCGTTGATAGTGAGTTAGATTCAGAGTGGGATGGCTCATTAACACTAAATAAAGCAGCAGTTTCTGTACCTTCAAAATTCACAGCTCCTAGTACAAAAGCATCAATTTCAGAGGTAGTATCAACAGGCTCAAATTTAAATAGTTTTTATTTGAATGTTTATCGTACTGCTCCGGGTGATGCTGATATACTAAAATCTTTCACTGCTAAAGTTATAACTACCGAGGGGTTAGAGATATCGCACACATTTAATGTTAAGATAACTACTAGTTGCAGGCTTGCCGAGAAGAAAGATAGTTATGCAGTAAAGATAGGTTCATTGCAGTGGGCCGATCGTAATGCTGGTGCTGAATTGCCTACTGGTGTGGCAGGGTATAAATATGAGTTGTCACAAAATCACACTAATGCTGTTGGGCATCCTGATTATAATGTTGAGAACCATCCAGCAGCTGCCATAGATAAAGAGGCGGCGGCTGGGCACTACTACACCTATGCACAGGCGGTTGGAGCGTGTGCAAGTTTCACTCTAGGTGGTCATAAGTGGAGAACGCCAACGTATAATGAGCATGATGTTCTGCGTTCCAATATGAGGTATAGCAAGCATCGTGCATATATTACTGTACCTAATGTTGCCGTAGGGTGTTTCTTCCCAATGGCTGGCTGGGATGGTGATGCACTTGGTCCTACATACGATGGTAAAACAAATGTGTCATGCTACTTGTGGTCTTCAAATAGCAGCTATCGTCTGTTTATCGGTCTAAATAGTTCATCTTTTGGACCTTCTTCTACACTATATGGGTATTCTATACGTTGTGTAAAAGCATAACAGTAATAGGTAGGGAGATTCGCATAATACAATAATTCACCATTAATAGGCTATAATACACTGA
>CAMQVM010000133.1 GCA_947038135.1 uncultured Rikenellaceae bacterium | reverse complement strand
AGGGAGCCACCAAGCGCCTAAGGCGCATAGGTGCTTTTTGCGAGCTCTTTAGAGCACCGCTTTTTTTTAAAAAGCGTAAATAAAAATTGTATTACCCCAAAAAACAGCTATAAGTTCTGTTTTCGGGGTGATTTATTAATAAAAACCACACCTAAATAGTTGAACATAAGTATATTTAACGTTTGGCGAATCTCCCTACATAGTATACCTTTCACCACAAAAAGTTTAATATATTAAATTAGGCAACATGAAAAACCTTAACATCTGGTTGATACACAATATCATTACCAACACTTATATTATACGGTAATAGATGTAATACAACGCCATCACTGACCATTTTACGTACTGAAACACTACCTAAATCACCTTCGTCCCTCGTTATTAATACTCGTATCTTGTCGATTATCTACGACTTTAAATATTGAATAATTAAGTTTCGTACTAAAACAATAAATAATTTCATTGCCGTTGAAAAGACAACAGTAAATGAAATTATTATTATTTCATTATTTTGTATATCTTTGTTACATCAAAAAAAAAAACATACCCGACCAAAGGTATTGTTGTCAACCTTAATCGCATAATAATATAGATAATGGAATGTACAGAGATATTTGAACTAGCCCTACACAACGTAGGGAATAAATGCGCAAACGATGCTTGCTTATACTCTAAAACAAATTTAGAGCTAGATGATGAGATGAATGCCTTATTATCATCCTATTTTTTAACACCTTTTAAGTCGACAGAATATTTCAACCTGCACCACGAAACAGATATAAACCTCAATGAAGTTTACAGCTATGTAACAACTATATTTGACAAGCCAGCAACTCTACATGAGCAGTCGATAAATTTGGCTAAGCATTTATATGAGCAGAGCACCCACCCTAAAATCAAAGGTGGTGAATTTTATGTAGTATATTTTAGTGAATGTGTTCTAAATGGCGAAACTCTCGATGCCATAGGGCTTTTTAAGTCTGAAAACAAAGATACATTTTTGAAAGTATACCCATCAAACGACGGCTTAGAGATAGAGAGCCAGCAGGGTGTGAACATCAATAAGCTTGACAAAGGGTGTTTGATATTTGACACTGACAGAGAAAATGGATATATTGTTTCGATAATAGACAACACCAACAAAGGAGCAGAGGCGCACTATTGGGTAGATGATTTTTTAAATGTTAGACAGCGACAAGACGAGTACTACAACACACAAAACACCCTTGCTATGTGTAAAAACTTCGTCACAAAAGAGCTACCACAACACTTTGATGTATCAAAAGCCGACCAAGCTGACTTATTAAACAAGTCGGTTAAATTTTTCAAGGAGAAAGACTCTTTCGACCTTGGCGAGTTTACAAATGAGGTGATGGAGCAGCCAGAGGTTATAGAGAGCTTTACTCAATATAAAGAGAGCTACCAGCGAGAAAGAGACATAGAGATTTCAGATACTTTCAATATTTCAGATACCGCAGTACGTAAACAGGCTGCATCTCTAAAAAGCATCATCAAACTAGACAAAAATTTTCATATATATGTACATGGAGACAGAAAGATGATTGAGAATGGCGAAGATGAAAAGGGTAAATTTTATAAAGTTTACTATAAAGAAGAGAAGTAGATAGCTTGTGGTTATAACTGTAAGTTGGGCTGTTGTTGTATAATAACCTTAGTAACGATAGGATATTATTACTATCAGGTAAATTGTAACAGACTCATAAAACTTTTAGTATATAATATAAATGAGGCAGTAATCCGATTTGGATTACTGCCTCATTTATATTAATTTTGGCTTATAACAACTAAAATATGATCTATGTACAAAAGCACACATTTCTGAATATCTTAAATGTCATCAACTAATTTTTAGTGATATCCACTCTAGTGCCGTCCGCTGCTACAGCTTTAAATATTATACCATCTAAAGGAATTGATGATGGTATAACAAACTTATAAAAATTAGAGAAAAACACCAACTCGCCTTTAGCATCATACACCTCAAAAGCAACAGCTTCATTGCCATCATTTATAGTTATACTGTTACCATCTTGCGAACAGGTAATTTTTTTAGTTATACCTGCAGCACCTTTTTCGAACTGCGTATAATGACCAACGTTACCTACTTTGTAGCTTTCAGCACCTAGCTGACCTTTTTTTCTATCTTCAAGATACTGAATAGCGTGCTTAGGAGCAGGATATAAACTTATTGTTTGCTTCACATTTGCTATCATCTCAGGCGTAACAGTATATTTGAAATCACCATATTGATTTATCATTATATCAATAGGTTCGAAAAAACCCCACATCTCAAAAAAGTCAGTGAAATTTTGGTTTGACACCTTACAAACAGCCAAGACGAATTTCATCTGTGCATCACCTGGATTTGACTCTACAATTCTATTCTCAGGCTTACGAAGCTCAATAAACACCTCTTGCCAAAAGTTTGGTTTATAGCCACAACGATGAAAATAGTTCCACAACTGCCAATTCATACGCATATGCAACTCAGTATCCTCACCTCCTTCAGCGTTTTCCATTTTAGCCCAACAATTTTTATCGACAAAACGAGAAGTAGCTAACTTGCTCAGCTCTGAACCTCTTGAACAATATTTGCCTAAGTTATATATAGAGTAGTTTGAAAATAGGTTATTAGACGATTCAGTTGCACCAGGCCAATTTATTGCTTTTTGATGTATATGCCCCATTTCATGAGATGGACCCCACGCATTATCAGCTGCTGCCATAACATTATCAGGCAGTAGTATATTATGTAAATAGGTATGAATAAAACCCATACGGTAATCAGAAGCCCACATATAACCCTCTTCAATAGAGACAGCCATAATGTGATTATTGACTTTATGAGGTCTATATGCCTCAATACCCATAAGCTCTTGCTGCCATCCTACCATGTTATCCCATAGATTCACAGCTGCCACTATTTGACCAGGAACAACATCTAACAGTGATTGACGATGAAAATAAAATATTATTTTCTCACCTCTAACAAAGAAATATTTATAGCTAGCCTTTTGCAGTAACTCTGCATATTTTGCATCTGATTCATGTTCTGCAAGATCGAAAAAACCAGTCACTATTCCACTTCCCAGAGGGATATGCACCTTGATAGGCGATGCTGGTATAGCAGTGTTGTACATTAAGAACAACATTCCTTTGTTTTTGATCTTAATTTTATTTACACCTTCGTTCAACAGATAAGTATCTCCATTTGGCAACACCTCTTCGATAGATTGTAAGCTCACCTGTACTCCATGAGTATCTCCAACAAGAACAATGATTTCATCTCCTGCATTAGCATAAATCCCCATACAGTTATCAAGGTTTGAATACTTCTTTGTCATCAAATTATCAGCCCACTCATCTATATTACTATAAGCATCATAATCTCTTATACGGAAACTTTTCTCATATTTATCATAAGTGCCATTTTGTATCTCAGTAGCTAGAAGTGCAAAATAATCAGGAAGGGTTTTTATCATCTCTACCGTAACATTTTGTTTCACTTCAGTACATGTTATATCAGTAAATACTGACAACAGCTGCCCATTAATTCCACCTTCAAGATTCCTCTGAAAAAACTCCATCTCTGAACAACTCACGTAATCACCTGAGCCACTTAACACCTCGAACTTTATACTAAGAACCTTTTTTAAATTAGGTAATGTCACCTTACTTATTGCATCTTGCATTTTGAAGTCATACTCACCTATCTCATAATACGTTCCACTTTGCTCCGTTACAGCCGATATTTTAACTTTACCAATATTACCATTACCTTTACGTGGATGACAAATCAGATAATCTAAATCGGGTTTAGTGTCAAAAAAGTATTCAAGCTCCACTGGAAAGGCTGCTGACTGATACCATATAGAGTGATATATGTCATTATCAGACGTTGTGAATGTACCGTTGAACGTATTTTCTATTTCTGATCCTGGATTAGCCTCAGAAGAACGACCACTACTTGGCACATATTTAATATCTTCGGGTATAATAACATCACTTGGATTTCCAGATATTTTATCTTGTGTAATTGTACACTCAGCAGATGCAGCATTCTCAGCAGATGCATATTTAAGTAATACACTTCGCTTTTCAAATAGCGTGCTTGGCTCTGCATTCCATGTATATACATTCTCTTCCATAGCCCTAGTTACGGACTCTGTAAACCAGTCGCTATTATCTGATTTGACCATGGAATACTTTACATTAGCAGTTACTTTAATCTTCACTACTCCACCATCTTCACTCACAATTTCGGTGGGGGCGCTCACTAAGATCATAGGACCTGCTCCCAACTGTCTGATTTTTACAGTATACTCATTAACTGTTGATTTAATTACAACAGTACATTCACGCAGTCCATCATCAGTAGACTTCTCTAAAGATATTAAAACTACACCCTCAGAAGCATCACACACTGCTTTGCACCATGACTGGTTCGATGTAGATGTAACTTTTGTAGCCCAATCAAGATTCGTCTTGGCTGGAATACGTTTGACTACGGCCTTTTGATCTGTATCTAAGCTCAAATATGTCTCTTCAATCTCAAAATAGGGTGTTTCTTCTGGTGCATCTTTCGTACAGCCATAAAATAGCAGGACTGACACTGCACTAGCAATTAGTAATCTTAAACTCATAATTCAATAAATAATATAACATTAAACAAATAAATAATTATGCAAATATAATTATTTATTTTGATAAACAATTGTATTTTTTGCAAATTAATGACTTTTTTGCAATATTTTAATTAAAATACTGCAATACAGATTACAATTACACTGAAAAATACAGATTACTATAACAATAGCACAATTAACTATTAACACTTATTGGCTTTAAAATTAAAATGCACAATTACATATATAAAGCTCTAATACAATATATTAAGAGTTATTTACCGTAATGCAATTACCATCTGCACCAACTATCATCTCCAAAAAACAGATGATTATTTCGCCAAATTGCAATTAGAGGACATTGAAAAACTAATAAAATACAAATTAAAGGAGATAGTAGATAAATTGATGAAATACAAAGAATTTAGAGTTAGGGTGAACGAAGCACACTTTAGTATGTAAGTGAGTCGTGATCTCGAAAATAATGAAGCATTTCGCAATTTAAAATGATCTCAACTGGTCTAATAGACTCTATTAATACCCCTGCTGTCGATCTGTTTTGTCGGCGCTCTCAACTTTATATTAACTTATAACACAGTTGTGCCATTACGCATATTCTAACTCATTAAACTTGACACAAAGCGGCTACTTTCTTTTTAATTAAGTGCATAGCCAATATTTAAAAGCAACCACGAAAGATGGCATTTATGGGATATTTACTCATTTTCAGAAT
>CAMQVM010000132.1 GCA_947038135.1 uncultured Rikenellaceae bacterium | reverse complement strand
TGTGGGTGTGTGTGTGTGTGTGTGTGTGTTATGAAATTATTCATAACAATCAAACGTGCAGGCATAAAAAAGCCATTATTCCAAATTAATTTGAAATAAAACAACACTTTCTCTATTTCTTGCAACATTAAAGACATACGATAATACTATTATAGTACAAAAGTACTAAATATATTTTAATTTATCAAATTAAATACTGATTTAACTTTTCAACTCTATATATATTCAGAAATTTATACATATTCTTTATTTATTGCAAAATTATGTTCATTAAAGTTAACAGCTCAATTTCAAACAACCAGCTCTGTAAATCGCAATAACACCCATTTATTTGCATTCTGTAAATAATTAATTACCTTTGTAGTGCAATGGTTTCATTAAGGGTGTCAAATACGACACTCTGGAATTAAAAGGGAATGCAGTGAAAATCTGCAACAGTTCCCGCTGCTGTAAGTTTCTAAATGATTTAATCAATCTGATCCACTGACTATATGTTGGGAAGGAGGTTAAATTTGGAACGAGTCAGAAGACCTGCCTTTTGCAAAAAAAAACTAAAAACTTATACGGAGAATATAAGATGTTAAACATACTATCGGTATGTTTCATTGCTTTTCTGTAGTAAATTTTATTTATTGCATTATTATGAAAATCGAAAACTGTCCCTCTTTCCATCCACCGAATCTATTTTTTCGCACGCTATCAAAAGATAGTGTATGTTGTCTGCTTCAAATAGCTGACCTACCACTAAAATATCAATTACCACTAAAATCAAAAAATTATGAAAAATAAATTTCTATTACTAGCAACTATATTTATAACAATACTAGGGCTGTCGTCATGCCAAAAAGAGAAACTTGGAGGAGACACCGATACAGAATTAACAGTAGCCGAAAAGCAACTAATAGCCGATTATCCTCAATACGATATCAAAGATGTAAAGTGGGAACTTAAAGATAGCTATGAAGTGGCAACCTTTGCTATACAGTCGAAATCTGCAGCACCAATGTTAAGCGTTTGGTATGCAGTAGCTGGTGACACTGCTACACGTAAGTTAGATGTAGAGAGCCATGGCACAAATATCCCATCAGTTATTAAACCTGCTTTCGACCTAACAAAATATGCAGATGCCAAAATATGGAAGATAGAAGATATAGAGCTAGAAAACAGATATGACGATATAGCTATTGGTAAAGTTTATGAAATGGAGCTTGAAAATATATCTAACACAAAGCTAGAGGCAGAGTTGTTTTTTGATGCTGCAACGGGCAAGTTACTTTTCTCTAAAGAGGAGCTAGATGCTGATAATAACAACGATAAGTTTATAGTTACAGCAGAATTACAACAGGCGGTAAAGGCTATTTATGCAGATGCTATTATTATAGATGCCTCAAAAAGTAGCGATAAAATTGAGGTAGACATAATATCTAATGATGAGGTTGCTAATCTTGAAATAGAGATGTATTTTACAATTGCATATCGCCATATTAGTAGTGAGTATGATGTTGAGTATGGCAATATGCCAAATAAGTTTTCAGCTATAACAACATGGTTTAAAACAGCATCTAATAACTTTCCTGAGCCATCTGTAAGTGATGAGCTAGAGGTAGAGATTGTTGTGGATTTGGATTATCTTGTCAATGATGTTAAATGCAGTACAATTATTAAATTAGAGTATGAGGCAAGTAATGCAAAAGAGTATGAAGTAAGCTTTTTCCTCGATGTAGATAATCAAATCCTAATGGCCTATCATGATATTGAGGTTGGAAAATATACAGATGGAACATTTGTTCTTAACCAAGGCAACATGAGCGATGGTGTAGGTAGCCTGATATTTATAGGTGCAGATGGTGTGCTTACAGATAATGTATTTTACAAAGAGAATAATGAGAAGCTGCCAAACTTAGCATCTGATCTATTTATTAGTGATGGAAAATTATATATCATCTGTCAAAGTGGAAATTTAGTCGTAGCAGATGCTACAACACTAAAACTAGAGAGCAAATATAGTGCAGAGCTAAGTGATATTTCTCGTGGCTTTCCATCTCATTTGGCAGTCGTAGGCGATGACGTATTTATCAGAAATAATAGTGCTATTCATCGTTTTAATTTAGAGAGTAAAAGTGTTGTTACAGTTGAAGGAACTAACCATGCAGCTAAAAATAGAATGGTTGTTATTGATAATAAGGTTTATGCAACAGTAGGTTCTTCGGTGATTCTTTTGGAAGAGGGGAAAGATGCTCCAAGCAAAACTATACCTATACCTAAAGGCACCGAGTTTAACTCATTGATAAAATCAGATGATGGCAACTTGTGGATCAGTGGATCGGCATATAATTTTGACACTTTTACAAGCGAGAATTTTATTATGAAGATGGATATCAATACGCACGAGTTTGAGTCTAATATAGTATCTTACAACGTTGGAAATAGTGGCAAAGATCACCCATATATTGGAGCTGCTGGTGATAACATATATTTTTGCTCAGGGGTAGATGTTATACATCACAATTTCGCAGATAAAAACCCTGAAACAAATACCAAAGTAATACTGAAAGATCTATCTACTTTAACAGGATATGACAAGAGCAAAATAGTTGTTTATAATGGTGTGGGTGTTGATTCAAAGAACAATAAGCTGTATTTGAATGTCTTGAAAGGTTTCGGGTTAGATTATTTAGTTAACTCAATGTTAGTGTTTGATATACAAGGCGACAAACTAGAGCTTGATGTTAACTATAGAGATAAGACACAACTTCCTAATGGATTTCATTTTATATCTGATTTCAATAATTAATCACCATAATATAAATGTATATAATTGGGCGATTCACAAAACATTGTTTTGTGAATCGCCCAATTTTTAATCTCTACGACAAATTTTAATGTAGTTGCAGTATTGGCAAATTGTCAAATCGCTAGTTTGACAAAAAGGTATGTTGATATCAAATAAGGTGGTTAAGTGAGTATTGAAAAGCTCTGTAAACTCCTGCTCAACAGCACCATATTTATATAGTGGCTCTTTGGCAATATTGAGTAGCGGTGAGTAGCTCGGAGCATTTATATCTTTAGCAAAATATAACGATGGCTGAATATCACCACCGAGTTCACTTTTGTATAGAAGCGAGTAGAATAGCGTTTGGAATATAGGCTTGCTGCAACTTCCTGAGTTTGTAGTCATGCTATCTTCCAGCGATTTAGTCGATAGCTTACTCTTGCCACTCTTGTAGTCTATTATGCGTATCGTGCCATCGATAAACCTATCTATTCGGTCAATCTCACCATTTAAGGTTACTGTTTTATCTCCAAAATGGTGGCTAGTGGTAATCTTCTTCTCTAGGTCTATAACATTAAACTCTTTTGTGCTATCTATATCATAGTGTAAGATGTTTCTAATAAAAGTGTTAAGCTCTAGCAGCTTAGTCTTTAGCCTACCATTAAACTCTGTCTCTGCAATGCCAAGGCGGCTCTCTATCTCTTTTATCAGCTCGCTATTGATTATACCACTCTCGAGAGCAGTAGTTAGGGTAGCAGATAGGGTAGTACTATTCTTTTTAACATCATTATATATAGTGTTTAGCACTGCATGAAGTATAGTACCAGCAGTTGCAGCATCTAGCTCCTCTTCCATCTCTTGCTCTACACGTATTTTTTCGAGCGAGGTGAAGTAAAACTTTAGCGGGCACTCTATATATTCATAAATCCTTGAGGCGCTAAGGTTGCGTTTGCCATCAAGAAACTTGTTTAGCTCCTCGGCGGGCTTCCCTTGCTTAGATACCACTATTTCATCTATCTTAGGAGATATAATTTTAAGGTTTATATTCTTTATAGTGAGGTTGTTTCTATGTGGTGACTCTATTTTTAGCTGATGTATATATCTGCTAGGTTCACCACTTAGGCTTTCACCACTGTATGAGCTATATATAATATGTACATTTTTAGCCCTCTGTATCAGCCTATAAAAGTAGTAAGAGTACATTGCTTCATGGTTGGATATAGTAGGTAGCCCGTAACCAAACCTTAGGTTTGAGGGGATCAGTGATAGTATATTTTTAACGCTAGGGTAGTTGTCTTCAGACATTGACATGATAACTACATTTTCAAAATCAAGGTTTCGACTCTCTAATATACCCATCACCTGCATACCTATAAGTGGCTCACCCTCAAATGTTGTGTTGACAGTAGATAGGTGCTTTTGTAGTAGCGAGCAGGCTATTGGCATAGTTATATCGGTAGCGCAGTTCGCTACAGAAGCACGAAGGTTGATCAGTGACTCTAGGGTTTTGTTGATATACTCTACATTCTCTTTGTCGAAGTTATCGCCATTAATTTCAAGCATTGATATAAATAACTCCTCGATATGGTCATAAAACTCTATAGGGTTGTTTGTATGCCTAAATAGCAAAGTCGTTAATGGTGACATTATAACCTTACTTATAGGTATATATGCCATGAATTGCTCAAGGCTTTCGGTGTGTAGTTCTGTAAAATATTGCTGCTCTTCTGCCGTTAGCACATACTGCACATAAGGGTGATTAACGATCTTAAACACCTCTTTTTGATAATATTGCAGCTCTTCACCTCCTCGGTTTGTAGATGATGATCTTAGGCTAAGCAGGTATTCTACAAGTAGATATGCAGATGTAAGACGTAGAGGATAACCTGAGGTTACATTAAAATGCGACACCTCGGTAGGTATGCTATAAAGTAGTGGTGATAGCAGTGCTTCATTTGTTAAAATTACAGCTGTTTCACGCCCAATATTCCCCTCTTTTGCTAGCTCTTTCAAGTAGTTTGAGGTATATTTACACCCTAATGCCTCTGATGGAGAGCTTACTATAACTATATTTTTTTCTTGTACAAAGTTATCTCGTGGCTCTGACAACAACACCTCGCCATAGCGTTTTATATTTTCACGTATAAATAGCCCTGCCTCTTGTGCTTTGTTGTCTATATAGTAGTTGTCATAGTCCCAATAAAACTGAGCATCACATCTCTCTTTGAAGTAGTCGAATATAGACATTTCGGCAGCTGATAAGGCATTAAAACCTATAACCACAATCTTTTTTCCCTCAAGGTATTCAATATTCTCTTTGCTATCAATAATCTCGGCTGCTTTGCGATATATCATACCTGAGTAGCCTATACCCTTTGACTCTAGCAACGCTTTATACTCAGTGTAGATGTTAAAGAGGGTGTTCCATAGCTTTAAAAACTCCTTTTGTGACTTAGAGTGGCTATTTTTTTCTTTAAAGACACCCCAAAATTGAAGTATCATCCCTTTTTGTTCATCTGTAAGGTAGTCGAAACGCTCCTCTATCTCTTTAAGGTCGCTAACGTTCGAAAATAACAATGAGGCATCGCATTTATAGTTATCTAGCGTGCTGAAGTC
>CAMQVM010000131.1 GCA_947038135.1 uncultured Rikenellaceae bacterium | reverse complement strand
TCTACAAATAAGAGAGTAAATAGAACAACGAAAAGAGATTAGATGACTAATATCAACTACGGTACTATAATAATAGGAGGGGGAGCGGCAGGGCTTATGTGTGCCGCCTCTCTCTCTTCTACATTAAGCAGTAAACCTACTTTATTGTTAGAGAAGATGGAGAAACCATCAAGAAAGGTGCGCATTACAGGTAAAGGTAGGTGTAATGTAACGAATATATGCACTACTGAGCAATTTTTAGAGAAGGTGCGTTCAGGCAGTGAGTTTTTAGCCTCAAGTCTTGAAAACTTCTCTACTAAAGACTGCATTGATTTTTTTGAAAAGCAGGGTGTAAAGCTTACAGTAGAACGTGGCGGAAGGGTATTTCCTACCTCTATGCGTGCTATTGATATTGCAAGCGGCTTAGAACACGCTGCAAAACGTACTGGTACTACTATATTATGTGATGCTAAGGTTGAAAATATTGCATATATCGAAGATAATAAATATGAGGTTACTTATATTAAAGATAACAGAAAGATTGTGGTAAGCTGTTCAAATGTAGTAATAGCAACAGGCGGTGTATCATACCCATCAACAGGCTCTACGGGCGATGGTTACCAGTTCGCCTACGACTTGAAGCATAATATCGAGTCTGTACGCCCATCGTTAGTACCACTTACAGTTGAGTGTCGCCACCTAGATCAGTTAGATAGGTTGGTTCTTAAAAATGTCAATCTTAAGCTAATCGTTGATAAAGTGGTGTGTGGAGATGAGTTTGGAGAGCTTGAGTTTTTCACCTATGGTATTGGGGGATCTATTGCTATACGTCTTAGCCGCAATGCAGTAGATGCGATTATAGATGAAAAGGTTGTTGAGCTGGTACTTGATCTAAAACCTTCACTTTCTGTTGCTAAAATTATTGGTCGCATTGATAGAGAGCTTCAAGCAGACGAGCGGTTGACTGTTACATCACTGCTTCGTAAGATGATGCCTATGGCGATGATAAAGGTGATATTAGACACTCTTACAATGGGTAAAAACAGTATGATAGCATCAACTACGCTGGTTCAACGTGAGGAGATTGCAAATGCTATAAAGGCAGTGAGGTTTAAGGTAACCGACTATGAAAGCTTTAGAAAGGCAATAGTTACTGCTGGGGGGGTCGATTTGTCAGAGATCAACCCACTCACCATGGAGTCTACTTTATGCAAAGGTTTATATTTTGCTGGTGAAGTAATGGATGTAGATGCAGATACTGGAGGTTATAATTTACAAATAGCATTTTCTACTGCTGTGACAGCTGCAAAAGCAATAAATGAGTAGTGTTGTACAGTAACAGTACTTTGAAGTATATGTTTCATAGTATATTATAATAACTGGGTTATAAAAAGCCTTAGCGGTAAGAAATAAACACCATGTTAAAGGTTATTTAAAAATACTATTTTGTAAATCAATGGTAATTATATAAAATTACACGAAAATAAGTTGTCGTGTATAGCTTTATTATAACAAAAAGTGACAATAAGTTACAGATAAATTTAATTATTTTACATAAATATTTCTTATAATTAATTTTTTTTGTTATATTTGCAAGTCGTATGTTGACTGTATTTCAATATACTAGTATAAATAATATAACAATAGATATAATAATGAGTAATAGAATTTTCCGTAACTACAATAGAGTAAAGTACTTAATGAGAGTAAAACATTGGCGAGGACGAAGTATACATTCACCTTTCTTGTATAATGTAATACGTGGAGGTTTTATGAAAAATGATGATACTGGAGTAGACAAGAAGTTATATAGTGATCTTTTAGATAAAAACTTCACTGTTTCGCATACTCAAGTTATATGTCGTTTATATTCGCATCTAAATTACACTAGTTACACATTCGACTCTCACAATTACAACGGTGAAGATATGGTTATAATAGCTGAAAACATAGATATTAAGCCTATCGTTACAATTGCTGATTCATGCAATAAAGAGCAAACAGTTTGCGTTGTGGTCAACTCAATATACAAAACAAGGCAACGTTATCACCTATGGAAGCTACTATCACTAGCAAGTAGGGGTGTAGCAGTTGATTTGTATCACACAGGATATTTATTCTTAGATAGGCATCTTAATAGACAGAATTTCAAGATGCGCTTTTAAATATTTCCTTTATATTTAGATGGTTATCGTACAAAAATAATAAAAGTATGGAAGTTTACACACGTACAGGAGATAACGGCACCACCTCATTAATTGGCGGAAAACGTGTATCTAAGACAGATCTTAGGTTAGAGGCTTATGGTACCGTCGATGAGTTATCAGCATTTATATCTGAGTTATACGACTCTATCAATGAAAATACAGTGTTGAATGGCAAGATTGACAATCAGCAAAATGAGTTGCTTTATATAATTTCTAAACTTATGGATGTAGAGGCTCTTCTAGCTGCAGATAGGTCATATTATGAAAGGTTACCAAAAGTTGATAATAGTGATATAGGGAGGTTAGAGAGTGGTATCGATACAATGAGTGCGCTGCTTCCTAAGCTAGGTAAGTTTACTCTTCCTATTGGACATACTCTTATTTCAAAAGCTCATATATGTCGTACAGTTTGCCGTAGAGCAGAACGTGTGTCATTGCAATGCTTAGAAATTCATGATGTCAGCCGTGAAGCTATACAGTTTCTGAATAGGCTTTCAGATTATTTATATACTCTTTCTCGTCTATTATCGCTTAAACTCGGTGTTGAAGAGAAGGTCTGGGAGGGAAAGTAAATCTTTATTTTTCACCACAGATATTTTATTATATATGTCTTAGCTGTAAAAGTGTGTTACAGCACATTTGCACTAAGCAAGTAGTTAATTTGATTAATTTAATTTTTTTATATGTATTGGACTTTAGAATTAGCATCGAAACTAGAAGATGCGCCATGGCCAGCAACAAAAGAAGAGCTAATAGATTTTGCTGTACGTTCAGGTTCACCTTTAGAAGTTATAGAGAATCTTCAAGAGATTGAGGATGAAGGTGAAATTTACGAAAGCATTGAGGATATATGGCCTGATTACCCGAGCAAGGATGATTTTTTCTTCAACGAGGAGGAATATTAACCAGCAGCTTAAGTTGTATATCTAGCTCGATAATTAGCTAGATGTTATAAATTGCACCCCATCTGAATGAATATTTAGATGGGGTTTTATCTATAATAAATATCGTATTTTGAGAGTGTTGCAAAATTAAAAAAGGCTTACCTATATCTTAGATTTAGGTAAGCCTTTTTTAATTTATAGAATCGTCCTGCAAAAATTTATACAGTTCGTTCGTCTACTACTACCTCCAAATCTTAAAGCTCTTTTTCCAGTAAGCAAGAAGTAAGTATCCAAATAACATCCCTCCAACATGGGCGAAATGTGCTATGTTCGTACGGCTATCTACAAAGCCTGATATAAGCTCTATAAGACCATATATGATAACAAAATATTTGGCTTTCATCGGTATAGGTGGTATCAAAAGCATTATTCTATCGTTGGGGTGTAGTACTCCATATCCGAGCAATATTCCAAATACTGAGCCTGATGCACCTACTGTAATGATATTCTTTACATGAGCTGCATACTCTCGATCTGCTGGAGAGTAGTTTAACAGTTGCGCTTGTGTTAGGTCTAATACCTCTTTTAGCTCCCAAGCCATTATGCCACTATGTAGCACACCTGCACCAATACCTGCCACAAGGTAGTATATTAAAAATTTCTTAGATCCAAGGTCATACTCTAGTATCGAGCCAAACATCCATAATGCAAACATATTCATCACCATGTGAGATAAGCTGCCATGTAGAAAGATGCTCGTTACGTATTGGTAAATTTCAAAACCAGTGCCTCCTACGACATGAAGAGCCAGTAGTTGTGTAAATTTCTCGCCTAAACCATTTGGCATTAGCTCCTGAGCCATGAAAAATATTACATTTAAAATGATGATATTTTTTACTACAGGTGTTATTTTATTATACATATTAAATTATTTTAATTGCTATTTTAAGAAAGATGCTATCTGTTCGGTTGTTATTTTTACAAATACACGCCTGCCATCATAAGTAAAATTGTATGCTGGGGCTTTGAATAGAGTGTCAATAAGATATTTAAACTCCTCTGTTGTTGTATCTCCACTCTTACGTCTTGATACTGTTTTAGCTCCTGATATCGCTAGTTGCTCATTTAATGAGGTCTGTGCATCTACTGCATCGCTATATTTAAGAGATGTTAGAACCTCTTCAATAAACCAGTTTGTGTCTGATACCTCTAGGTCGGCTGGTATGCCATTGAATAGCACGAGCTCCGATTCGGTATCGTCTTCGTATAAAAAACCTATTGAGCGAAGATGTTCCTTGTGCTCCTCTAATACGTGTTTGTCTGTTACTGATAGCGATATCTCTATTGGAAATAAAAGTTTTTGAATACCCACATTGCTCTCTTTGTTTTCTATACGGTTTAAAAAACGGTAGAAAGTAATAACATACAGCATTCTTGATATATCAAATATATTTATGTTGCCATTGATATTTGCAATGCCATATTGTTTATTGAGGACAAAAGCATCGGTTACCTCAAAGCTTTCAGTTTCAAATATTTGAGATTGAAAGGCTGTTGAGTCGTACTCCACATCTTCATATTCAGCCTTTGTAGCTGTGTTGAAAGGCTGGTTAGATGATTGCGTGCCAAGTGATGCAGTGCCGAGTGTTGCAGTGTCAAGTGATGCAGTGTCAAGCGGTGTAGTGTTAAATACCGTGGTGTCAGCTGGTGTTGATTCAGAATGGTTTGAGTTGAATGTCACTGAATCAAAAGTCGTAGATTCAGAAGACCCAGATTCAAAAGACCTAGAGTCAAATGCAGCAGATTCAAAATCACTCATTGTACTATCGCTACTCTTATAACTCTCGGCTTTATCGCTGTTTAGCACCTCCTCGTTGTATGAACTATAAGAGTCTTTAAAGCTATCTTTTTGCCCTGATAGTGCTGTTGTAAATGAAAAGCTGTCATCAAATGGGTTAAATTCGCTTCTTGCATACGAAGCGTCACCATTGCTACCACGTGAGTAGTTTACTATATCAATGTCTTTATTATCATTAAATATATCTATATTCATCAAATCATCACGGCTATCATCCACCCTTTTTTGTTGGGTGGGTGTAGAGTCAGGTTTGTAAATATCTACATCAGATACCTCATAGCTGTTGTTAAAATCGATCATTGGTATAATACCATTTTTACCAAGCGACTCTCTTACAGCAGCGTTGATAATTTGCCATATAGCAGACTCCTCATCAAATTTAACCGATGTTTTTGTAGGTGTGATATTAACATCTACATTTTGAGGGTTAAGAGTAAGGTGAAGATAATAGGGTGGTGTCATTCCCTCAGGAACT
>CAMQVM010000130.1 GCA_947038135.1 uncultured Rikenellaceae bacterium | reverse complement strand
GGTTAATCTCTGCAGTGCCACCATCTATGGCCCCAGTAGGTAAACGCCAGTTATCATTACCTAAAGCAAAGTCTGCACAAGCAGGAGCTGCTTCTTTCATGCTATTGCTATTATACCTTTTATATGCAAAGAACTCTCCTGCTCTATCTGCAATATCTTTTATTTGTGGAGTCCATGAAGAAGAACTTCCGCCTGTGCTGCCTGCAATGTAATCTGGGTGGCCAATCTCATTAGTGAAATATTTATCTGCTAATTCGTTCATGCCGCCTGAAGGCAATAATGCCCCTACATTACGATCTGCAATCTTAAAATTATTTATTTGAATACTGTAATTATCTTCTTTGGTTGGTAAATGACAGTTTGTTACTATTTTCAATGGCAATGTTAGTGTGAAAGGAGTATTCTCTGATACTGTCTTTACTGCTACTGTTAAAACACCATCGATGTCTGCTTCTTCTGGAGAGGTGCGGAAAGGATGAAAGTATGCTTTATTGTTTGTGCCTGTTGTTGATATTGATACACTCATGCCATTGCTCGTTGCATTCCACTTTGATGTCGTTGGCAGGTTGTTTATAGATGGTGCTACTGCAATCATTGCGTCCCAATCTTTGTTAAACGTACTTGTTACATTTGTAATAGTATAAGCCGTGTTAGTAATTCCCAACAATTCATGAATGTCGTGACCTTTTAAGATCGTGCCATTTGGGCGACCTGCTGATGGACAAAAACCTTCTGCTGTAACTGGTACAAGTGTATGAGTTACCTTGATTAAACCACTTGTGTGAGCTATATTGCCTAATTTTGCGATATATCTAAATGTTACAACTCCCTCACCAATTACAGATATATTCAAACTATGGGTGTCTTTTCCTAATTTGTCTGGAACGTCTGAAAGTGATATTGTTGCGGCTCCACTAACTAATGTTACATCTTGCAACTCTACACCAAAATCAGTTGAAGGATCCATTGATGCAATAGCTGATGATGCTCGGTTAACCTTTGCAATCTCTATAACTGAAATGGCTGGCGCAGTAGCTGTAAAGTCAAGACCTAACTCATTTACATTTAACACATATTGACCATTACTTATTATTACTGTTCCCTCTTCCTCTACAATAATATCAAATTTCACGTTACTTGCTGGACCCATCAACGCTTTTGTGGCAGTATCATAACCTTGTTGGCTCATCTCTCTGACCTTTATAGTGTAGTGATGGTTGTTTAAAATATCTAAATAAGTTTTACTATTTTGATCGTATAGGTCTAAGCGATGGTAGCTCGCTACACCATCTTTGATATTTTTCATTATCATCGCAAAACGCTTGGTTGACGATGCTTTATTATCAATAGGTGTTGATGTTGTTCCTATTGGTTTTGTTGAGTAAGGATAAGCATAAATATAATTTGCTCCTATATAATCATCATTACCATCTGCTAAAAATATTGAAGATACCTCTTTTATATCTTCTTCATTGGTTATCTCGGTAATAGGGTTGTTTGTTGTAACTTCTACATCTGTACCATTGATGTTTCCTACATCTGACAATTGATATAATTTATAGGTAGTGTTTGCGATTGTATAACTCGCACCCTCACTTCCTGGAACATGAGAGCTACCTTTGTAGTCAAGCTTCAACTGAACCTTGGCTACTGCACGATTTACTTTTATAATAGGGCTTCCTGTGCTGGTCCACTTGCCGATACCATGCATGGGTAAACCATCACTTAAAGTAACTAAACCAGTAGCATTAGTTAGCTTTAAAGATGATATCAACTCTTTTTTAGAAACTGATAAACTTGCAACCTCCTTATTGAAAATAATGTTCAGCTCATCACCCTCAGCGATATTATCAGTTGGTTTAAATGCTAAAATCTTCTTTGTGTTTACTCCGTCATCTTTGATATCTACCAACTCAATCTTTGAAGCAAACTTTGGCATATCAGCGTCTACTGCACCACCTGCATAAACAACTATATAGGCACGCTTAATAGCAATCTCATCATCTAAACCTCCTGTGCGTGTATCTACACCGCTTGACTCAGATGGCATCTTTACAGTGATATATTTACTCGTCTTATCGGTATTTCCCGAATCATCTGAACTTTTAGCACAGCCAAAAAGAACTCCTGCTAGGGCAATACAGGTAGTCCCCATTTTGAAAATCAATGTTTTTTTCATAAAATTGTTTATTAAATGTTATTATAAATATAATGATTAATATTCGCAAATATACAAAATAATATTTGTTTTTCCTAGCAAATTGCAATATTATTTGATAAACCCCAGCGCTAAATCAATACAAGGTTTTAATAACCCTCACTACTGTATGAGTTGGGGCAGATTTAAGGTTATTTCTTATTTATCTTTAACCTTATGTGTGTTATTAGATGTAACATATAGAGATTTGTGCCTGTTTACAAATGTATTATCAATGATATAATACGAGTTTATATCTATGAGTCAAAGTGTGTAGGTCTGATACAGTGTATTGTTGTTCACTAATATCTGTTTTGTTTTTAGATTCACAATTTTTCAGTAACAAGGTGTTTATTTTGTACAGATATATCGTTAATTTGCATTATAATGTCATTTATTTGGTATAATTATTGTACTTGTTTATGTGCGTATATTACTAATGTGAGATCTGTTATTTCGCCTTAGTATTAATTGCAATTTACACGTGTATTTTAATTATGAATTGCTATTATATTTGTTCTTAGAATATTCTGTTGCAGCAAAAGTCAGCTGGTGGTAGAGCTTCGTTACAATTTAATCGGGCAACACTAATTAATATTAAATAATATAAATATGAGGTCAATAAATCAGTTAGATGAATTAGATTTACAGACAGCAAATACAGTTTCGCTATTGGGCGAGTGGGATGGTTCAAACTCAATTCCATATAGTTTACAGGAGCAGGTGTCTAACGAAATATATTCATCTTTAAAGTATTTAGTCGATACACAAGGCTATACAACATTTTTGTCGGGTGTTGCAAGAGGTTTTGAGCTTTTTGCAGCTGAGGCTGTATTAAAGCTCAAAACTGAAGGTTGTAAGGTGCAGTTAATATTGATTCTTAATTATGCCGATTATGAGCTAGTTGGGTACGATAAAGAAGAAACTAGGCGTTATGACTTTGTTTTAAAGAACTCCACATATCAATTTTACATAAAAAGCCAGAGATGCATAGATGTAGATTACAATAAATATAAAAATTACTATTTAGTTAGTAACTGTTCGGTATTAGTTTACTATGGTAGCAGAAATGCATTTCATATAAAGCCTTTTATAAATGAAGGTACATCAGTGATAAAAATATCAACTACTATCAATAATAAGGTCTCTTCATCTGGCTTCTCTCCTAGTTTAAGTGAAGCGGTGAGATAATATATTGTTGACCAATTAAAATGCAAATAGTTGCCCAGCATAAGTTTTTAGCTATTACAAAAAAAAGAGCCGCAAATTTAATTTGCGGCTCTTTTTGCTTTGTATTTTAAAATGATAAATAAGTAGCAGTTGTACCAATGCTCTTAATTACAACATCTATTTTATTACAACATTGCGAGATGCTGTATTACTAGATATCTTATCATCATACATTGCAGCACATCGTATTGCTGGTAGAGTATAGATGCCACCATAAGTAGCATTTAACCTACTCTTGATAATAACATAATTGTTAGATCTCAATGCAGGAATATAACTGTTGATTCTATCATCACGTATATCTTGATACTCTACACCCTTAGACAGATATTCATCTACATTAGTTCTTATCTCCCATCCTGAGGCAACAGGCTCTGTTACCATTAATGAGTGCACTGCCTCAGCAGATATATTATGAACTTTAACTTCAGATATAAAGTCTGTACCCTGCTTTAATGTATCTACATCTATCAGGTTGCCATCATTATCAGTATATCGAACAGTTACTTTAAGTCCCTTTTCGTCAGCTGGCACACCATGTCCCGATGATATACCTGAGCCTACAACACGTAGGTGTAGTGCACCTTTTGTATTGTTAGTCATCGATACCTTATTAGTTTTAGGGTTGCTCCACTCTCTGCTCCATATCATTTTATTTGCAGCAGACACATAATTCCCATCTTTTCCATCAACCTTCCATTTTATGTTAAGCTTTGATGAGCTTCCATTTTTTGTGGCGTGTGTGCCTATTGCCATGATACACCACGCTGTTGTCTGTGTGCTCATCCAGTTGTTTGATGTAAGGCTTTTTGATATACGTCCAGCTAATTTCATAGCTTCGACATCCATTCCCATCATTGATATAGCAACTAGTTGAATAGCTAGTGAACGATCTGAAGAGCCGTATGTATAGATTCTTTGAGCCTCTTGCTCCTTACTTTCAGAAGATGTTTCACTACCTACAATAAGATCAGCAACGATAGTTTTACCTATGTCAGCCCTACCTGCAGTAGCATAAGCCGCTGCTAGCATCCATTTAGCCTCATAGGTCATGTAGTTACTCTGCTTTAGACGGTTCATAGCCCCAAATTCAGACTTTCCTGCTAATGCTAATGCGTATAACTGATAGGCTTGCGTAAGAGTAGGGTTTTGGTTACTGCCATTGCTGGTCCATCTTGTAACCGATCCTTTTATTGCAGCTATAAGGTTGTCATAGGTGCTTGTTGGTGGAGTATAGCCTTTAAGCTTTGCCGCTGCCATAAAGTGAAGCGCATAGGCCGAACCCCACTGGTGTGGTTGAGTATTGCCTTGCCAGTAACCCATGTAACCATCAGGTGTAGCGTAGGTTTTGTATCTGTTCATATTCAATACTACCTTTGAGTCTGCCTCTTTTTTCTCGGCTGCTGTTAAGTCTACCATGTCTGTTAAGAATAGTATAGGGAACACTGCTGAGGTTGTCTGCTCAATACATCCGTATGGATATTTAGATAGATACTGCATTCGTTGGCTCGAGTTGATCTGCACCATTGAAGATACCTCCATCATTATCTTTTGTGTTCCAGGTGCTCCATAAAGGGCAGGTGTGCCACTCCAGCTCTTACCAGCCGCCACAAGATAGCTGTTGCCATGCGATATAGGCATTGTTAGCTCACGCATTGGTATATCCATAGTATAAGTAGATGACTTACCTTTAGCTTTTGATGTTAGCTCTATGCGTCCACCAGCATACTCTAAAGAGACCGAATCTTTCACTTTAAGCTTAAATAACACTATCTTGTCACCTTGCTTTGATATGGTCACCTTTTTTTGCTCTTCGCCTATTATATCGAACATATTTTCATCTACCTTTATAGTAGTTGTCACTGTTCCAAGGTTGTCTTCGGTTGCTATTAATGTTGCAGGTATAATAATCTCATCTCCTTGTGTCACTGCACGAGGGGCAGATCCAAGCACCATTAATGGTGAGCGTACCTTTATAGACTTCTCTGTTGAGCCCCATGCGTCACTCTCGCTTCTGG
>CAMQVM010000129.1 GCA_947038135.1 uncultured Rikenellaceae bacterium | reverse complement strand
AAATATATAGACATATTTAGGTATTATACGAGGTCAAATAATCAAAAACGACCACTAATTACAACAAATAATTATTTAATATCATTTTTCTTTCATATCTTTGTAAAAATATCATATAATGAAAGAGTCTAAAGAGGCAAAAAGCACAAATGTAACTACAAATAATTACGATTTTAAAGAGCTGGTAGAAGCGTGTCCAGATCTAAAACAATATGTTAAAGATAATGGGTATGGAGAGATGTCAATAGACTTTTTCAACCCTGATGCAGTGAAAATCCTAAATAAATCTATGCTTATGGCATATCACAATATTGAGTATTGGGATATCCCTAAGGGTGCATTAGCACCTGCTATTCCAGGCAGAGAGAGCTATCTTGAACATATAGTAGAGCTGCTAGATGGCAAAAAAGAGGGTGTGCGAATATTAGATATAGGAGTTGGTGCAAACTGTATTTACCCAATACTTGGGTGTAGCAAATTCGGCTGGAGCTTCGTAGGAAGTGATATAAGCCGAGCATCAATTGAAAATGCACAGAAAATAGTAAAAAGAAATAAAATATTAAGAGGAAAAGTTGACCTTCGATTACAGCAGTTTCATAACTATATATTAAAGGGTATAATAAAAGATAGTGAATATTTTGATATAATGATATGCAACCCTCCATTTCATAGCTCAGACGAAGAAGCTAAAAAAGCAAATTTACGCAAATTGCGCAACCTAAAAGAGACAAAAGAGGTAAAAAAGAGCTGGGATATAAAAAAGCCTTCGCTTAATTTTGGTGGTGAACACAATGAATTATGGTGCGATGGTGGTGAACTACGGTTTATTACACGTATGATTAGAGAAGGAAGAGCTTTTAACAAACAGTGCGGCTGGTTTACATCGCTTGTATCTAAAGAGGCAAATTTGAAACCTATATTTAAGGAGCTCGACATTGTAAAAGTTGCCGAATATGGTGTTATTGAGATGAAAAAAGGTAATAAAAGCAGCCGAATAGTTGTGTGGAGATACTAATTATAAACGCCTAGCACCACAATTTGATATACTAAACACAAATTGACAATAAAATTGTTGTATGTTTGCTAAAAAATCACCATATTTGCACCTAGTTAACACGCTCTAATTTTAAAGTTAGAGGTTAAAAGTTGCAAAATATATATCTACAAAGATTATGAATAAGATAAAAGTTGCAGTTGTGGCTGGCGGAGATTCATCTGAATATCAGATATCGATACTAGGAGCTCAATTTATAATAGACAACCTTGACAAGGCTACCTATGAACCATATATGGTTATTATCACCAAACAGAGGTGGTATGTAGAGCATAACAACCAAAAGAGCACCATTGACAAAAACAACTTCTCGTTTATGCTTAACAATGAGCAGTATACATTTGATGTAGCCTATATTAATATACATGGCACACCTGGCGAGAATGGCGTATTACAGTCCTATTTTGAACTTATAGCACTACCCTACACCTCTTGTGGCGTAGATAGCTCGGTTATAACATTCAACAAAATGGTATGTAAGCGTGTGGTAAGCTCAGTAGGCGTAACAACAGCTAAAGATATAATTATTACAAAAGGTGATAAAATAGATGCAGATAGCATAGCTAAAGAGCTAGGTCTTCCTCTTTTTGTAAAACCTAACGCCTCAGGAAGTAGCTTTGGAGTGAGCAAAGTTAACAACGCCAACGATATAATATCGGCAATAGAGGCATCACTAAAAGAGAGCGATACAGTAATTATTGAAGAGTATTTAGCAGGCAGAGAGTTTGGGCAGGGGTTATTTATGGTAAATGGCGAGATTACAACGCTCCCTCTGACAGAGATAATATCAAAGACCGAATTTTTTGATTATAAGGCTAAGTATGAGGGTTTATCAAGCGAGATTACTCCAGCAGAGGTAGATGTTAAGCTCAGTAGTGAGATGATAGATATATCTAAACGAATATATAAAGTAACGAATTGTAGTGGTGTGGTACGAATAGATTTTATTGTTAAAGATGGCATACCTTATATGATAGAGCTTAATTCAACACCAGGAATGTCACAACAAAGCATCATACCACAGCAAGTAAGAGCATACGGTAAGTCGCTAGGATGGCTTTACGACCAGATTATTATCGATACATTAAATAAATAAAATCATGAGTAATTACAAATTAACTATCAAAGGTGGTCTGATACCAGGCAAAGAGCCTATTGATATCGTAACTCGTTATGAATTAATACCTACAACAATTGCAACAACTGCAATTGAGGGTCAAAAAATGGTTGCTGACCAGGTAGCAGCAGAGATCATAGAGAAAGCTAGCCAGGGCAAAAAATGCATCCTTGGGCTTTCGACAGGTCTATCTCCGCTAGCTGTATATCGTGAGCTAGTGAGAATGCACAAAGAGGAGGGTTTAAGCTTCAGTAATGTTGTAGTATTCTCGTTAGATGAATTCTACCCAATGACAGCAGATCAACCTTACTGCCGTGGTAAGAACCTTGTTGATGAGTTTATTAGCAAGGTCGATATTAAACCTGAGAATGTTAGAATCATCGAGGGTAAATCTAATATCGAAGAGGCTAGCGACTACTGCAAAAACTACGAGAAGCAGATCGAAGATGAAGGAGGACTAGACCTTATCATCTTAGGAGTTGGCACAGCTGGGCAGATAGGATTTAATGAGCCAGGAACAAGCCTTAATAGCAAAACTCGCCTTGTGGCACTAGGAAACCGCACACGTATGATGCTATCATCTTCTTTTTTTGCAGGAGCAAACTCTATACCTGCTAGTGCTATAACTCTTGGTATATCGACTATATGTAACGCTAAGAAGGTTATTGTGTTTGCATGGAGCGAAGACAAAACTACTGCAATAGCTAAGATGATCGAAGGTGAAATATCGAACAGTGTACCGTGCTCGAAGCTACAAACACACAAAAATTGCACTGTTATACTATCTGAAGAGGCGGCTTTAGAGCTTACTCGTATTAAGACACCTTGGCTAGTGGGAACTTGCGACTGGACTCCTAAATTCACTCGTAAAGCAGTAATATGGTTGTGTCAAAAGGTTGACAAGCCGATACTAAAACTTACACACGAAGACTATATCAACAATAGCCTTTCAGACCTATTAAATAAGCAGGGTGACTACTCTAGCATAAATATCAAGGTGTTTAATGAGCTACAAAATACTATTTCAGGATGGCCAGGAGGAAAGCCTAATGCTGACGACTCAACTCGTCCTGAGCGCTCTATGCCATTTCCTAAGCGTGTAGTGTTGTTCTCACCACATCCTGATGATGATGTTATCTCTATGGGTGGCACATTTATACGTCTATCAGATCAAGGTCATGACGTACACGTAGCATACGAAACATCGGGCAACATAGCAGTACACGATGATGTAGTGATTCAATCGTACGACACTGCTCGTGAGTGCGGGTTTGAAGATAGATACCAAGAGGTAGTAAAACTGGTAGAGAAAAAACGCCAGACAGGTGAAGATTGCCCCGAGCTTCTTCGTATCAAAGGTTCAATACGCCGTGCAGAGGCTAAGGCTGCCTGCCGCTCATTTGGACTTAACGACACAACAAATTCGCACTTTCTAAACCTTCCTTTCTACGAAACAGGATCAGTTAAGAAAAATCCTCTATCAAATGCAGATTTAGAGATTGTAGCTGAGTTTTTAGAAGAGATGCAACCTAATCAAATATATGCTGCTGGCGACCTAACAGATCCTCATGGTACTCACCGTGTATGTATCGAGGCTGTTCTTGGAGCGATAGAGCTGCTTAAGTCTCGTGGATCGAAATGGCTAGACGATTGCCGCCTATGGTTATATAGAGGTGCTTGGCAAGAGTGGGAGCTTGATATGGTAGATATGGCAGTTCCTTTAAGCCCTAGCGAGGTTGTTCGTAAGCGTCACGCTATATATCGTCACCTTTCACAAAAGGATATTGTGCCTTTTCCTGGTGAAGATAAGCGAGAGTTTTGGCAGAGAGCTGAAGATAGAACTCAGTCTACTGCTGCTCTTTATGACCAACTTGGAATGGCTGAATATGAAGCTATTGAAGTATTTGTAAACTACAAATTCTAAGTAACTACATAAATTATATATTAGGGTGTTTAATAATGTATTGATACATTATTAAACACCCTTTTTTGAGAGCACATATAAACTATAAAAAGTAGGAATATTTCAAATATTGCATCTTATTAAAAGCAGCAGCCTAAAAATCATTTATCAACGATAGAAGATTCAACAATATACTCAAACATACTTTTAAGCAACCCTGCACCCTGCGAAGTAGAAGCAGCACTTCTAAACCCTGCATTACCATTGATTTCACAAATAAGATATTTTCCACTATATTTTTCACTATCACACCTATCAAAACCACCAAATTCATCAGAGCCACCAGCTTTAAGAATATCAACACCCGAAAAATCCAACCCTACACTTTTAGTAGCCGCCACACATATACGCTCAAGCTCAGGAGTAACCCCTTCAATAGTAGCCACCCCACCACTAAATATATTAGATTTAAACGAACTACTATTATAACGCTCAACGGCAGCAACTGCCCTATCACCTACAACCCACACCCGAATATCACGCCCACAGCTCTCAGATATATAACTTTGCACAATATAACTACCCTCACAAAGCCCTTTAGCAGCGTCAAATTCCTGCTTATCACCCACGAGCCACACTTTTTCGCCTTTAGACCCAACACAACTTTTTAAAATAAACTTACTGCTCGACAACAACTCTACCGCCCGAGCATAACAATCGATATTTTCAAATGTCAAAGGCTGCGGCAACCCCTCGCCATAAAACTTATGATAACAAAGCATTTTATTTTCAGACAACATCATAGAAGCAGTACTATTAAAAACTCGAACTCCAAGCCCCTCAAACCCTAGCGATAACTCAAAGCAGTAGCCACGCATTAGTACAAAATCAGGTAATTCAACAACTTTTTCATCTTTAACAGTTAAAAAACCATTATTAAAACAAATTTCGTTATCAAAATACAATTTCAGCACTACACCGCACTCAAACGCCTCTTTTGCCATCCAATCAAAGGCATGACTCTTAAAAGAATCAACAGAATATATAACCCAACCCAACATAAATTACTTTTTTATTTGCAAAGGTAATTATTTTTTATACCTTTGCACTATATGAAAAATAATAGTTTTTTACATATCTCAATGCTTTCTATGCGAATGTGCTTCTAGCACATCGTCCTTTCTCTGTGGAATTAGGTATCTAGTGAGCCTACCACTCAAACAAATACAATCAAACACACATTTTTTTACTACATATAAAACCGATACAGGTCTTTATACCTATGTCAAAAAAACTAAATACTATGTCACAAAAAACATATCGCTTCGAAACACTTCAGCAGCACGCAGGTCAAACAGTAGACAAAGAGAACCTTTCAAGAG
>CAMQVM010000128.1 GCA_947038135.1 uncultured Rikenellaceae bacterium | reverse complement strand
CGAGATTCTCCGGAGTGACTGGAGTTCAGACGTGTGCTCTTCCGATCTGCTGAGGTTAAAGCTGCCGCTATTCGTGCAAAAAGAGATTTAGAAACATCGATCAATCAATCTAAAAACTATGAGGCTAAAGCTATTCAGTTAGTGCAAAAAGCAGAGCGTGGTGAGATTTCAATTGAAGATGCGGATCGTTTAGCAACCGATGTGTTGTCACGTAAAGAGAGCGTAGATTTAGATATAGCACGCAACCAAAACGATGTTAATACATTCGATAAAAATGTTGCTCAGCTTGATGCTAATGTAATGAAGCTTCGTTCTACGATTGCTAAATATGACAATGAAGTGAAGACGCTTAAAGCTCGTGCTCGTGTTTCGGAGGCTACTAAGAAGCTGAATAAATCTCTGTCTCAGGTAGATAGCTCAGGTACTATCTCTATGCTTGAAAGAATGAAAGATAAAGTTGCTCAAGATGAAGCTCTTGCTGAGGCTTATGGTGATATTGCAGGGTCTCCGACATCGGTAGATGATGAGATTGATAGCGTATTAGCAGGGTCATCTGGTGGGTCAGATGCATTGGCTGCTCTTAAGGCTAGAATGAAAAGCAACTAAAAATATAAGTATAGGCTAAATAAAAAATGTCTGTATTATATCTTGACACAGAGCTAAAATTAGATAGTGAAAAATTCTTCATAGGGATGCTTCACTTAGTTTTAGCTCTGTTTCATTTATGTTTCCACCCCTCAAAATGGTACAAGGGTTACATTTCACCCGAAATATATTGTATTATTAAAACAAATTCTGTATCTTTGCCTATGTTTTTGTATGTTATATACTATGCTATGAGTTTTTTAAGTTTTTATTTGGTATAGATACAATAAGCAAAGTGTTTAAAATAGTTTTGATACTTATTCGATTTAATATTAAATGCCTAGAGCTCAGCTTCGATATTTTTAAGTTTTTATCCTCTAATCAATGATATATTAATCGTACATGGGGTTTCAGGCTATTTTTTAATCTATTAACTGTAACACATTATATAATTATGGGAAAATTTGATTTTTTTAGCAAAAAGAATGTTGAGCCAGAGTATGACACCTTGCATATATCAGTGCTAGACCTAAAAGCGGGTTTTATATTCGATTACGATATGTCTACTTGGGAGGTGCAAGAGGTTTATACTTATGACTGGGGTGACAACTATTTCAGTTCTGAATATAAAATTTCAGATGGTAAGCGTACTCTTTTCCTAAGTGTTGAAAATGACGATGAGGTGTGTTTGTCTATAACTGAAAAGATAAAAATACGTGCTATTTCAGGTGATATACCTGAATACATCTCTAATAACGAAAAGCCACCTAGCCGAATTACATATGCTGGCGAGGAGTATCATTTGGAGTCTGAGGCACCAGGGTATTTTGAGGAAAATGGCTCTGGTAGCTGGGCTGAACTTATTTCATGGAGCTATGAAGCTGCTAAAGGCGATGGTATAGTGTCTATTGAGCGTTGGGGCGATTTTGAGTTTGAAGCCGCAGCGGGTACAACAATTAAAGAGTATGAAATTTCAAATATAACACCTAAAAAAAATTAGATTATGGGTAAAGTTACAAAATATGCAGCTGCTTGTATGGCTATGTTCTCTATTATTGGCGCTTTTATTGGGTGCTCACAACAATCTGATGGTTATGCAAATAGCCCTATTGACAAAATAGTGCGTGATATGAATTCAGAGCCGAATTTTTCGATTATCCTGTATGATATGGACTATAAGCAAAATGCCATGTCTAGCGATGTATATCGTCATAAATATCAAATTATTACACCTAAGGGCGAAGAGGTAACTGCCAAAGATACTGATTGGTTAGAGGTGCCACAAGCCTACTTTGATTCACAAGTGAATAACATGGGTATGGAGGTTGTAAGTAAGGTTGACGGAAAGTTAAACAAAGTTGCTACTCCTGCAGGTTACTCTCAATATGTGGGTAACTCACAATATGGGCAGTGGACAAATAGAGGAGGATCGTCGTTTTGGGAGTTTTATGGCAGATATGCTATGATGAGTACTATGTTTAATATGATGTCTCCAGTTCCACGAGGTTACTATGATGACTACTCACGTAGTGATAGAAACCGCCCTTATTATGGTTCTCCATCAACTGGTGGTAATGTTCATGGTACTGCTTCGACAATGAATAAACGTGGTGGTTCTAGCTCATGGAGCAAGTCGCAATCAAATTTTAAATCAAGTGTTCAAAGTCGTGTTCGCAGAAGCAGTAGCTTAAGCTCTTCTGCTGGTCGTTCATCATCAAGATCTTCTACTGGTCGTTCATCATCAAGCTCATATCGCTCACGTGGTGGTGGTTTTGGTAAATAAAAATAACTTATATATTTATAATTATGGATACTATATTAAATTCAGAGTACCTTACAAACCTATGTAATGCTTCTGCTTATCTCGCTATGGCATTTTTTATATTTTGGATAGGAAAGCTAGTTTATCAACTTAGTCATCGTACTATTGATATTCAAAATGAGCTAGTTATTAAAGATAACCTTGCTTTTAGTGTTGCACATACTGGCTATTTTGTCGGTGTTTTAATATCTATTGCTGGGTTGATCATAGGTGATAGCAACGGACTTGTTGCCGATTTATTTGATATGCTAGTTTATGGGTTACTATCTATTATACTACTTAATATCTCAATGGTAATCAATGATAAGGTTATATTGCGTAGATTTTCTGTCGAGAAAGAGATATGTGTAGATCGAAATGAAGGAGCTGGTTTGATTGAAGGAGCTAGTGCTGTAGCGTCAGGATTAGTTATATATGGTGCTGTATCGGGTGATGGAACAGCTCCGCTATGGTCAATATTCGATGGCTCTATGGGTGACTTTGCTCATGGTCCTTTTGTAGGTATTGCTACTACTGTTGCATATTGGTTGCTGGGCTTAGTGCTTATGATCTTTACAGCGTGGTTTTATAATAAAATAGTGCCTTATGATGCTATTGACGAGATCGAAAAAGATAATGTAGCTGCTGGTTTTGGATTTTCAGGTGCTTTGATTGCTATTGCTATTTTAGTAAGTAATGCCCTTTCAAATGAGTTTGTGGCGTGGGAATATACCTTTATAGATGTAGCATTTGAAGTGGGTATAGGTGTTGTTTTACTACCTATTGCTAGGATACTTACAGATAAAATACTGCTTCCTGGTCAAAAGCTTACCGACGAAATTGTAAATCAAGATAAAGCAAATATTGGTGCAGGTCTTATCGAGGCTTTTAGTTATATCGGAGGTGCAGCACTTATTACTTGGTGTATATAAAATTAATTAACTTAATATGCTTGTACTATAGCTCTTAACCTAACGATTAAGAGCTATATAGCTTTTTTTTATGAAAATAAATAGTAAATCTACAGTTTTAAAATGTGCCATGTTTGCCACTGGTCTATCGGGTATCGTGGCAGAGTATATATTATCTACTCTGGCAACCTATTTTTTAGGCGACTCGGTGTTTCAGTGGACTATGACTGTCTCAATAATGATGTTTGCAATGGGGCTTGGCAGCAGGTTAAGCAGGTTGTTTAAAACTAATCTGTTGCGTAAGTTTTTATGTGTTGAGTTCTTTTTGTCTATTGTTGTTGCGTTTTCTTCAATTATCGTATATACAACGGCAGCGTATACAGAAGCAATAGGTTTTGTTATCTATACTCTTAATATTCTTGTTGGGTTATTTATTGGAATGGAGATACCTCTAGTAATTAGGATCAATGAAGAGAATGAGATGCTGCGCTCTAATGTGTCGAGCATAATGGAGCAAGACTACTATGGTAGTTTAGTTGGAGGAGTGTTTTTTGCATTTGTAGGGTTGCCATTTCTTGGGCTGACCTACACACCTTTTGTGCTTGGTATATTAAACTTTTCGGTGGCTGTTACGCTTATTGTTATGTTGTGGAAGCAGCAAGGTAGAACCGATAGAATAGTGCTTGGTTATGGTGGTGCTAGTGTGTTAGTCGTGATTTTGGTAGGGTTATATTTTGCAAACCCTATTGTTCTATTTGGTGAGCAGCGTCGTTATAAAGATAAAATAGTGTATGAAGAGCAGAGTCGTTATCAAAAAATAGTTGTTACGCAGTGGAAAGATCATCATTGGTTATTTTTAAATGGTAATCAGCAGCTTAGCTCATTTGATGAGGTGTTGTATCACGAGCCTTTAGTGCACCCTGCAATGCAGCTTGTGAAAAACGCTCAAGATGTTTTGATACTAGGTGGTGGTGATGGATGTGCAGCACGTGAAGTTTTCAAATACCCCTCAGTTAAGAGTGTTGAAATTGTCGATATCGATCCTTCAATGACTCGTTTAGGGCTCGAAAACCCAATCATTGTAGAGTTAAATAAAAACTCAATGAATGATGAACGCATCAATATTGTTAATGAAGATGGATACAACTATCTTGAAGATAATACAAAGTTTTATGATGTTATCATTATAGACCTTACAGACCCAAAAACGGTAGAATTAGGACGTTTGTATTCGTTTGAGTTTTACAATTTATGTTATCGCCACTTACGTCCAAATGGTATTGTTATAACACAGGCAGGTAGTCCATATTATGCTAACGATGCCTTTAAATGTATCGAAAAGAGTGTTGCAGCTGCTGGTTTTGGTGTTGTGCCTATGCATAATCAAATATTGACACTTGGCGAATGGGGCTGGGTGGTTGGTTCAAAGTCGTTAGATAGCGAGCAACTTAAAAAAGCTATGCACTCTCTTACATTCGATAATGTAGATACAGAGTGGATCAACAACGAGGCAATGTCGCTTATAACATCTTTTGGAAAAGAGTTTTACCACAAAAGCGATAAAGATATACGTGTTAATAAAATACATGATCCTGTATTATATAAATATTACTTAGATGGACATTGGGAGATGTATTAATTATGGAATATAAACATATAAAACCATCGATTTATAATTATCAGGTATGGATCAGTCTTGTTGATCCTAAAGAGCTATATAGTTCTCTTGATGCAATGTTGCGACAATCGGGATATACTATTTTAGATCATATAGAGTACTCTTTTCCAGTTCAGGGGTATACTTGTTTGTGGCTGTTGGCAGAAAGTCATTTAGCGGTGCATACTTTCCCCGAGAGTAATCGCTCTTATATAGAGCTTAGCGGATGTAATGAAGATATGAGCATCAGTTTTATAGAGTTGTTTAAAGAGAATTTTACTATAATTGAGATACACGGCGATAGCGATTCATTAAAGTAGAAACCAAAAAAGGGCTGAAATGTAAATTTACATTTCAGCCCTTTTTTGGTTTGTTATGTTGTGGTGTCTGTATAGGCTGATTCGCAAAACCTTGGTTTTGTGAATCAGCCAGCTCCCGAAGGGAGCCACCAAGTGCCTAAGGCGCATAGGTGCTTTTTGCGAGCTCTTTAGAGCGCCGCTTTTTTTTTAAAAGCGTAAATA
>CAMQVM010000127.1 GCA_947038135.1 uncultured Rikenellaceae bacterium | reverse complement strand
TCAGTGGTTAACTCTCCATAAGTATAGCTTCCAATAATAATAACAAACATTAATGAAATTGATAGTCCAAATATATTTACAAAAGTGTATAGCTTGTTTCTTCCAAGAAACACAAAGTAGGTTTTTAAATTAAACATAATAAAAGGTTTAGGTGGTTATTTGATGGCATTAATAGGGTTTTCACGTGCGGCACGTAGCGTCTGTACAGTAGATATTGTTATCGTTAAAACCAACACCATGGCGAAGGCTAATATAAATACCCACCAATATACATCTATCTTATATGGAAAGATAGTCAGCCATTCAGAGATCATGAAATATACCACGGGCACCGATAACACGAAGCTTATAACTATTATTTTGATATATGATATGCTAAACATCTTCAATATATTATCTACCGTAGCGCCATTAATTCGACGAAGACCTATCTCTTTCCGCCTAAATCTAGTGTCAAACATTACCAATCCAAAGACTCCCAAAAGTGCAATGATTATAGCAATAAGCGAAAAAGACTGCATTATCATCTTTGTTGAGTTTTCGTCGGTATATGCTATTTCTATCTCGAATGGTAGGTAGTTGATATGTACTTTAGCATTTGGGTCGAGTTTTTTATAGCTATCTCTGATATATTCAATAGCCTGTTGTGAATCTCCCGAAGCCTTTATGTATGCGTGCTCTAGTTGCCCCCATGGGTATTTGCCAAATATATATATAGACGATGGTTCAAGGTTAACTTTCATATTTGTAATATGTATATCTTTATACACACCTATAATATCTGTTGGGGCGCTGTGTCCAGCTACCTTTTCGCCCTCAGTAAACTGGTATTTATCCATTGCAGATTCGCTCATAATGTAGTAGCCATTTTCACTGCTTGTGTCACTCTCTTTAAAGTTACGACCATCGAGTATTTTGATATCAAAAAAGTCTAAAAAGTTATGATCTACAGGAAAACACAATATGTTAAATTTACCCTTAGAGTAGCTACGTCCCCAGCTCATTGTAATGTTTTGCGTGCCTAAAGCATTACGTGAAAAGGTTACGTCTGTTATTATAGGGTTTTGCAATAAGGTGTTTCTTATATCGTTATGGTGGCTATTAATGTTAGAGTATACATGTATAATTCCCTCTTTAGTATACCCTCCATCTCGGTTGATAAGAAAATTGTGTTGAAGTTGTATAAATATCGTCAGAGATATAAATACTAGTGTTATGAAGAATTGAAAACCGATTAATATCTTCCTAAATGTTATGCCACTAGCACTCATTGCATAGCTGCTTTTTAACACTATTGCTGGGTTGAAAGAGGTTGAGTAGAAGGCAGGGTAGAGCCCCGAAACAGTGCTTGTAACTAACATTACTACAAAAGCAATAATATATATTATCTTGTTTGATGCCCATGAAGTGTCTGCTATAACAGAGTTTAATTCGCTGGTTTTAAACAGCTCAACCAAAGCTAGTGCTAGAATAAAAGAGATTGTAGCAAGTATGACAGATTCAATAATTATATTGGCTCTTAGAGATGCACTTGTCGCCCCAACAACCTTTTTGAGGTTTATCGCCTTAATCTTTATAGGCACCATTGCAGTGGCAAAGTTGATGAAGTTTATTGATGCCAATATTATTATTGCTAGTGCAATAGCAATTAATATGTAGATTTGATTTTTATCAAACCCCTCGTCTTTGTATCTTACCTCAGATAGAGGAATAACATCTACGCATTTGTTTTTTAATAAATAGAGATCTGGAGGGATAATTGCTCTTATTTTCGCTTCAATATCACTTTTAGTGCTGTTTTTAGATAGTTTGATATACGCATTGTAGTTCCAGTCACTAGTGTTATAATTGTCATGTTGACCCATATTTATGAATATATCACTTTTAAGTGTTGAGTTTTGGGGTGTAGTTTTGAAAACTGCGCTGATTGTATAATCACTGCCCCTCCACGAAAACTGCTTGCCAACAGCAGAGCTATCTTTATACCATGTTTGCGCAAACTCTTCAGATACCATTACCGCATTATCTATGTCAAAAGCCTCAGCATTACCATCAACAAAATCGAATGTAAAGATGTTCGTTATCTCACTTTGGCAGTGTATTAAATCGGTGGTTAAGCTCTGTTTCTCAGCCTCACCAATGATGGTTATATTAGAATATTTTTTGCGTGCCAAGGCGGTTATACACTCAATTTCTGGTAATTCTGCCCCAATAGTGTTTATTGAAGGACGTGTAAAGTTTGTTAACCTAGAGCCTTTAATGGTGTCTGTTGCTCCGATTTTATATATCGAGTGGTAGTTCTCATTATATCGGTCATAGGCAAAATCGTATCTAATTTGCATCGATATGATAATAAATGTAGCAAAAGCAGTCGACAGTCCAACAGCGTTGAGTAGTGTTGAGCTCTTATATCTAAATAACTCTTTAAAAATTCTTTTCATAATATTATGTATTATTAAGTAAATATATAGCCAGTGTTACATTACATCTTATTTGCTATATCGTCAACAATAATTTTACCGTCAAACAAGTTTATACGGCTTGAGGCATACATAGAGTCGTGCTGTGAGTGGGTTACCATTATTATAGTTGTTCCCTCATCGTTTAGCTCCTTTAACAGCCCCATTACCTCAATGCCATTTTTGCTGTCAAGGTTACCAGTAGGCTCATCAGCAAGAATCAGTTTAGGCTTTGAAACTACGGCTCTAGCAATTGCTACACGCTGCTGCTGACCTCCCGATAGCTGTGCTGGAAAGTGTCCTGCCCTATGCGAAATAGCCATGCGCTTTAGTATCTCATCAACCATCTTCTTACGCTCTGATGGTTTTATTTTCATGTAAATCAACGGTAGCTCAACATTCTCAAATACATTCAACTCATCTATAAGGTTGAAACTCTGAAATACAAAACCAATATTGCCTTTTCGGTGCTGTGTCCTATCCTTCTCTTTTAGCTTTCCTACCTCTTTGTCTAGCAGGTGATACTCTCCTGATGTTGGGTTGTCTAATAGCCCTATGATGTTTAGTAGAGTCGATTTTCCACACCCTGATGGACCCATAACTGCTACAAATTCACCTTGTTTCACCTCAAATGAAACGTTGTTTAGTGCTACTGTCTCTATCTCCTCTGTGCGGAATGATTTGCAAATGTCTTTAATCTTTAACATGGCTTCAGTTTTTTTTTTGTTATTAATTATTATTATATCTTGTTTTTACTGTGCCAAATCCGAGCCATTTTCGTTATGTGGTTGAATGTTAGATAAATGAAGTTTTATGTAGAGTGTGAAAGTGTCAAATTATTTGACATGGGTGTCAATTAATTTGACATCTAAAACTATTAACTTAGGCTTAAAATATGTTTTGATAACAATGCAGAGTAGGTTAGGCAAGGAATTTGTATTGAGTATTAATATATTTAATAGTACGAATTTTTAATTAATAAAATTTCAAATCATGGAAGAGAAAGAAGAAAAATGTAATGTTGATTCAACGTGTGATACACAAGGCAAAGAGAACTGTGATACCAAAAAGAGTTGTGATGATGACAAATGTTGTGATGATGACAAATGTTGCGACGATGAGTGTTGTGGTGAAGAGGGGTGTGAGTGTGGCAAAAAGGTAAAGGTGCTAATTATATGCCCATCTAACAGCTGCAATAGTCTTATAGCATCTGCTTTTTTGAAGGCGTTAAACTGCAATATTACAGTATGCTCAGCTGATAAAGATGAGTCATGCAAGGCCAGTAAAGATACCATTGATAATATGGCAAAAGAGGGTGTTGATGTGTCAAACTGCAATCATAAGCCTATGGATAAGTGTCTTAACGAGAAGTGGGACTATGTAATAACTCTATCTAAAGATGATACTGATTATTCAGCACAATTTTCGGGTAAAGTGAAATATCATCTACATTTAGAGCTTGATGAGTCATCTGTATTATCTGGAGCTGGGGCGTTTATGCAAGATGAGTTTTGCAAGGTTCGTGACCAAATCAAAGGCAAGATGGCAAAGTTTTATGAAGAGCACCTTAAAGATAGCTGCGAGCAGAAAGATAGTTGCTCTACAAATAAGTAGTTAAATATAGAAGATAGTGATATTATTGAAATAAGCATTAATATAAGGTCATTTGATCTCTTTTTATTGCACTATCTTTATTCAGCGTAAAAATCATTTTATACTTAATGATAGTTACCTTTGCAGTGTGCTAAAGCCACGCTATGATTCAACTCAAACAGAGATGTTGTGTCGTAGTGTGGTTTTTTTATCTGCTTACTTAATGCAATATTAGCTCTTATTATGCTAGATTTACAGTGTGAATAATATCATACTGGCTTTAATTATAGCTAAATTAGTAGGATAATAACAAAAATATGTTAACTTTGGAATTTAAAAACGAAATTTAAATCAAAAAATGATTACAAATAGAGATAAAGTTGCCATAGTTTATAAAGATTTAACTTATAGCTACACAGAGGTGTTACAATATTCGTTGCTGTATAAGCAGTTGATGTTCTCAAGTGCAGAGAGGGTTAAAAATGTAATGGTTTTTTCAGAAAATTCACCTGAGTATATTTTTGCAATATACGCCTCATTACGTGCCAAGGCAGCAGTTGTGCCAATAGATGTAACCTCAACAGAAAAAGAACTTGTATATGTAATAAAAGACTCTCTTCCTGATGTAATATTTGTGTCTTCTTGCAAAGAAGAGTTTATGAATGGCTGTTTAGCTCAATTAGAGGGGTATAACCCAGCGGTTGTGTTGCTTGATAAAATAGATAGCACTGGTGTTGAAAATCTTCCTATTGAAGATATAATCATCGCTGACGTGGAACAGGTGGTGTCTATCATCTATACATCTGGAACTACGGGGTCGCCTAAAGGAGTAGTGTTAAGCTATAAAAATTATTGGTATAATGTAGACGCTGTAGCAAACAAAGTTAATATATATAACTATGAAAGTAGAGTGATACTTCTTCTGCCTCTTCATCATGTATTCCCTTTTGCAGGGGCTCTTCTAGCTCCTTTATATGTTGGAGGAACTGTTTATATTGTTGAAAATCTTGCGCCCGAAACTATTATCAAAACCTTTATAGATCATAAAATTACAGTTGTGATAGGCGTGCCACGTCTGTACGAAACACTGTCTAAAGGTATAATGAACAAAATAAATGCATCAGTTCCAGCTAAAATGATGTATAAGCTAGCACAATTTGTCGGCTCACGCAGCTTTTCAAAGATAATATTTAAATCTGTACAAGATAAGTTTGGTGGTTCTATGGAGTATTTTGTCTCTGGTGGAGCGGCTCTTCCTCATGAAAGTGCACGTATATTTAAAACTCTTGGATTTTATGTGCTAGAGGGTTACGGTATGACTGAGTGTGCTCCAATGATAGCATTTACACGTCCAGGCGAGTGGAAAATAGGCTATTGTGGACGTTTGCTTCCAGGTGTAGAGCTACGTATCAAAGATAGTGGCGAGATCGGAAGAGCGTCGTGTAGGGAAAGAGTGTTAAGATTAG